>CAYXUG010000018.1:0-34041 GCA_964468655.1 uncultured bacterium
AAAGTTAACTTAAATTACCAATGTGTAAACCATGTCTATCCAAGTGTCAACTTTAACTTTGAATTCCTTTTCACCTCCGCATAAATTTACTCTATTCAAATGGGACTTTTCAGCAAAACAATAACATCAATTCTTCCTTTCATTCCTCCTTCATGGATACGCCCCTTTGCCATGAAATATGTAGCGGGAGAAGATTCATCGGCAGCCCTCGAAACAGTGCACAAACTCAATGAACAGGGATTTTCCGTCACTCTCGATTTGCTGGGTGAACACACGGAATCTGTTGAGAGATCGGAAGTTGTTACCGGAATTTACTGTAACCTTTACGACGAAATTTCTACCCGGAAATTGGATTGCAATATTTCACTTAAACTGACCCACCTGGGACTTGGATTCAATGATGAACTTGCAAAAAATAATCTCTTCGAAATTCTGTCAAAAGCTGAAGAGCATCAAAACTTTATGCGGATTGATATGGAGAATTCTCCTTTCACGGATGAGACATTGGAACTGGTTGAAATGTGCAAGTCAAAATACCAGAATGTGGGACCGGTGCTACAAGCATATCTAAGGCGGAGTGAAAATGATTTAACACAACTCATGATGAATAATTTAAAAGTCCGAATCTGCAAAGGCATTTACAGGGAATCATCAGAGATTGCTTTTCAGGACAGGGATAAAATCCGAACCAATTTTATCCGGTTGGTCCAATCCGCCCTGTCAGGCGGCGCTAATGCAGGGATTGCCACCCACGACCTCTACCTCATTGACACACTTGAAACGTGGATTAAGAACAAAAATATCACAAAAGATCGGTATGAGTTTCAGGTGCTGTACGGCGTTCCCATGAAAGGCCGAGTGAACGTATTAAAAAGTGAAGGTCACAAAGTACGGATTTACGTCCCATTCGGCGATGAGTGGTACGATTACTCCATCCGCCGATTGAAGGAAAATCCCAATATCGCCGGCTATATTTTGAAGAATCTTTTTACAAAAAATGATCGTCCTTGAAACGGAACGGTTAATCCTCCGCGCATTCGAGGAAGATGACTTTGACCTCTTGGTGGAACTGGACAGCGATCCTGAAGTGATGAGGTTTATCACCGATGGACATCCGAGATCACCGGAAGAAACAGAACCGAGATTCAAGTCCCGGTTTTTAATCCCTTATGAGAACAAACCACCAGGATTTCTGGCTGCAATTGAAAAAATATCCAAAATATTTATCGGCTGGTTTCAGTTTGAATTACCACCTTCAGGGAACGAAGGTGGTGAACTGGGGTACCGGTTAAAAAAAGAATACTGGGGAAAGGGGTACGCCACAGAGGGATCCAAAGCGCTTATTCAGAAAGGATTTGATGATTGGGAAGTGGAACGGGTATTTGCCAGAGCCATGAAGGCAAACAGAGCATCTATAAGGGTCATGGAAAAATGCGGATTGACATTTGTGAAAAATTATCATGAACCACTGTTTCCGGGAATTGATAAAGAGGGAGTTGTTTATGAGTTGAAGGATATTCGGCTTTGATTTAACTTGCAGGGTTCGTAGTATTGTGGTGATTATGAAGATTTAGGATGAGAGAAATTTGAATACGCCAACGGGAAATAATTTTGTTTTTTTAATTTGGATTAGGATTATCATGTAATCAATACAAAGGAGGAACCATGAAAAAGTTACTAATAGCATTGTTAATCTATAACGGTTTCATTTATTCTGCTCAGATCGTTCTCATTGATGGGACAAAAATAAATGGAGAAATCATCAATTCTACCGATGAAGAATTGCAATTAAAAGTTTCATACTCGGAAGATTTGATAACAATAAACAGAAGTCAAGTACTTGATATAATTTTTAGTGAGTCATCGAATAGGTCTATATTAACACAAAATACTGGGTCTTTGAGGTCTCAAAATACGATAGTCGATTTTTCTGAAACAGCTAATAGAGTTGAAAGAGCAGGATTAAAACTAATTGACTTTAAAAGTTAGTATTACTCTGGTTTTTGGATACAAGTTGCAAGCACTGCTTTTATGTTTATAGCTGAGAATGACGAAGGTGTAATGATTGGATTATTTGGTAATTTAGCTGGTAGTATTATGCAACTTTTAGCATTCTCGAAAGCTGGTGAAGCGGGTGGAGAATTAGAAAGAGCAGCATCTGAAATGAAACGATTAGAATGATATTCTAAATGAAATCTTTCACCCTCATCCTCATTTCCATCATCCCACTCTCAGGGTTAGTCGGATTGGTCAACCCCCGGTTATTAATTCAATTCATAAGAGATTCGTGGAAATCAAAGTGGATATTTCCCTTTGCTGTGGGGATTAGATTAATTGGGGGAACTTTATTTCTTCTTATTTCAGAATCAACCCGTCATCCAACTCTTATCCATATTTTTGGTTACCTTTTTATATTATCAGGTGTAACCGGATTGTTGTTGGGTAAAAGGCGCCTGACTAAATTGATTGACTGGTTTATATCCAAACCACCAGGTTTGACGAGGTTTTGGTCAATTTTCGCAATTGCGTTTGGATCGTATTTGATTTACGCAATAATTTGATACTATTTCCGCTCGAAACGTTTATCCAGTTCATCGAGTGTTAGATTGATTATTACTGGTCTTCCGTGTGGACAGTAATAAGGATGTTCCGTACCAAAAAGCCGATCAACCAACGTTTGCATTTCCTTTTTCAGAAGCAAATCCCCTGCTTTTACCGCTGCCCTGCACGCAAACGACGCCGCCAGCGCTTCCTGGAATGAAGGATATTCCTTGTGGTGAGTCTGATAATTGTCAATCACTTCCTTTAAAATTTTCTGCTCATTCCCCCACCCCATTTCGGAGGGCACTCCCTCAATCACAACCGCATACTTTCCAAACTCCCTCGTTCTGAAACCGAGTTTCTGAAGATATGGGAACAGTTCAAGGAGAACCGAAAAATCATCAGGAGGAAATTCCAAAGTCTGCGGAAACAGTAGCGACTGGCTCGGCATGGGTTCCTTGCTCATAGCTGCCAACGCCTGTTCGAATAAAATCCGCTCATGTGCGACATGCTGGTCAATAATAACAAGACCGCTTTTAATCTGAGACACAATATATTTGGAATGAATCTGCCAGATATGTTCCAGATCAACAATTCCAATTTCATCCTCCCGGGTTGAAATGGATTCAACATATTCCTTCGCCCGCTGAATATCAACCCCGGTTCCTTCACCCTGTTGACTCTCCCCTTGAAGATGAGGTGGCCGGTTAATCTGAAATGGAATTTCAGGAGATTGCCGGCCATCCTGAAACTCATTTTCAACGGGACTGAAATCCGGAATGGTAGAAAGAATATCTTTCAGTCCCTCTGTAACTGCGCTTTTCAAAACGTGATAAATCCGCCATTCGTCCCGGAACCTCACTTCAATTTTCATGGGATGAACATTCACATCCACGCCATCTAACGGCATTTCCAGGTTAAGGACGAAAAAGGGGTATTCTCCTCTCGCAACAAGGGATTGATACGCAGAATACACAGCAGAATTCAAAAGATTGTTTACAATAAATCTTCTATTCAGAAACAGATGCTGCTCACTCCTCCGTTTTCTCACCAATGACAAATCGCCCACAAATCCGGTAACTTTAAATGCAACCTTCTCAAAATTCACCGGCAATAAATGTTTTTTATAGCTAGGGTCAAAAACAGAAGTGATTCTATCCTCAAGTGTCTCCGGAGGGAGATTTAGAACCGGCTTGTTATCCGAGGTGAGTTTGAAAGCAATCTCTGGATAGCACAATGCAAACCGCCTGATTGTCTGAATGATGTGACGGAGTTCCACCTTGTGTCCTTTTAGAAATTTCCTCCGCGCCGGGATGGAGTAAAAGAGGTCCTGGACTGTGATGGAAGTTCCTCTGCTGAGTGATGCAGGCACCGGATCGGACACAACACCATCATGGATATCCACTTCATACCCCATGCCGGATCCATTAGTTGATGACCCTGCCTTTACCCGGGCGACCGATGAAATACTGGCAAGTGCTTCTCCCCGGAATCCGAGTGTGTGAATATTCATCAAATCATCTACTACAGACAACTTTGATGTTGAGTGCCGCTGAAAAGCAAGCCCGATTTCCTCTTTTTCAATCCCCTCTCCATTGTCAATTACATTTATGGATGCATTTCCGCCCCCTGAAACAATGACCTCAATTTCTTTAGCGCCCGCATCAATGCTGTTTTCCATCATTTCCTTTACAACAGATGCCGGTCGCTCCACCACCTCACCAGCAGCGATTTTGTTTTTTAGATCTTCTGTTAATTTGTGAATTTTGCTCATCTTTAAATTAGAGAATTTCGAATATTTAATAACCGATCACAAAAAACCACTCACGCCTAAGGTCTAACACCTACCCATTCTCCTGAATAACTTCCTCTACCAAAACAGCAACCTTATCTCTCAGCATTACGGATTCAAACTCTAAATCGTTCACCTTTTGTTTCATTGAATTACAAAACGCATCGTCTTCAATCCCCGAAAGATTGATCAGAACATTCAGCCGGGCACCGCGGACTCCTGTAAGGGCGGATTCTGCAGCCACACCGGCATCACTTACAGAATTGGGGTTTCCTTTTTCCACTACGATTTTTGACAGCTTCAAAACATCAAAACATAATTCAGCCACCTCAAGGGGAACTTCTGTGGCTTTTTTTGTTGCTTCCTCAATGGCATTTTTACGAACTTCTTTTTGTTCATCCGTTTTCTTTTTCATCCGCATGCCAGTCATGACATCATTGAATGCTCTCGTATCATCATCCACCAGAAATGATAATCTGTCTTTAAGATTCTGTGCCGTGGTTCCGATTTCTTCCATTTCCGGCTTTAATTCCTCCATCCCTTTTTTGCCGTGAGTCAGCGCTGCTACCATGCTCACCAATGCACCAGCTAAACTTCCTGCAAGAGCCGAGATCGATCCGCCGCCGGGAGCCGGAGAATCGGACGAAAGTTCATCGGTGAATTCATCTACTTTAATGGACATCAATTCCCGCGGAGTTTTAACTCTGTATTCAATTATTTTTTCATGGGGATCAAATGCCGCCACTTCATTCAGACCTAACGATTCAATTGCAGTTCTAACAAATTCCAATTCCGGAACCCCCAATGTTCCTCCCTGTTTTTGAATATAATATTTCCCCGCTTCAAGCATAGCTTCCAGCGGAATGAGCCCCACAATTTCGCTTCCAGTTACGCGGAGTCCGCGCTTGCGAGCTTCTTCACGAATGGTTTCAAATACCACATGAGGTGGTGTTACATGATAGTTAGTCAAGTTGATGGAAACCTGCGCTTTCTGATATTCTTCAATGACCCAGCCAACTGCTTTGCACTCCTTCAATTTCCCCGGGACTTTCACCATTTTCCCATCTTTGTCCCTGATTATTTTCCCTTCGCTGTCCCGTTTGGCTCTGCCCTGTTCACGAATGTCAAGTGCGATATCGGAAGCCAGTTTCCGATTTTTCGTGTTGAGATTTACGTTGTAAGCAATGAGGAATTCCCTTGCGCCCACCGCCGTGGCGCCGCTTTTTGCATTAAACTTAGCGGGACCAAAGTCCGGCTTCCAGTTTGAGTCTTTCAACTTATCTTTCAGTCCCTCATATTCCCCGGAACGGACTGTAGCAAGATTTTGCCACTCTTCCCTGCTGGCTGCTTTTTCATACAGATAAATGGGAATCCCAAGTTTCTTTCCGATTCTTCCGCCTACCTCCTTCGCAATATCAATGCAATCCTCCATTGTCACACCGCTAACCGGAACAAATGGACAGACATCTGTAGCTCCCATCCGGGCGTGGGCACCGGAATGATTCCTCATATCAATCAATTCTGATGCAGCTTTTACTACCTGAAAAGCACCTTCTTTAACACCTTCAGGAGAACCGATGAAGGTGACTACCGTTCGGTTGGTGGCTTCACCAGGATCGACATCCAGTAGGACAACACTGTCCAGTCCATCCAACTTTGATGTAATGGCATCAATCACTGTCCTATCGCGCCCTTCACTGAAATTGGGGACGCACTCTATAATTTTATCCATTTAAAATTATTCTCATTCTGTCACGCTTGTTAAATACCAGAATATAAATCCCACAACACTCAAAATCACAATGAGCCATCCCATCGATTTTGCAGGTTTTCTCCGTTTAATGACATTTTTAAATTTTACTTCAGCCGTCATTACATGAGTCCAAATGTAAAAAGGGATGCAAAAAATTGGACAAACGGTCCAATAATCATCCAGAATATGGATACTCCCGTCATCATGCCAAACATGACCAGTCCCAGAAGAACAAAAGGACCGTATCTTTCAAGATTAACCACAATATGCTCATACTGGTATGGCAGTAAACTCCTGAGGACTTTTGAACCGTCCAAAGGAGGAATTGGAAATAGATTGAACACAGCAAGGGCAATATTTATTTGAATGGAAAAGCTCAACATCTGAAGAATATAACTACCGTTTTGAAAGGGGATAGTTTTAAATAGAACAAAAAATATTACACCTGAAATGAACGCTAAAACCATATTCATTCCAATACCAGCAAGCGCAACCCAAAGCATATCCCGCTTGGGGTCTTTGAAATATCTCGGATCAACGGGTACAGGTTTTGCCCATCCAAAATGGACAATAAAAAGCATAATCGTTCCGATGGGATCCATGTGCGATATGGGATTTAAGGTGAGCCGCCCCATCATTTTTGCGGTGGGATCGCCAAACTTCATGGCAACATATCCGTGAGCATACTCATGAAAAGTTATAGCAATAAGAATGGGCGGTAAAATGAGTGCGAATTCGGCTACCATCGCGGATGAAATGTTTTGTGAACTTCTTTCAGATAGTTGGTGTCCAGATGGGTATAAATCTGCGTTGTGCTGATATCGGCATGCCCCAAAAGTTCCTGCACAACGCGAAGGTCAGCGCCACCTTCCAGCATGTGAGTGGCAAAACTGTGACGGAGAGTGTGAGGACTCACACGCTTGTGTATCCCTGCTTTCTTTGCAGTTTCTGAAACCATTTTCCAGACCCATTTTCTGGAAAGTGCTTTCCCTCTTCTGCTGATAAAAACATGATCCTCATGAAATCCCTTTTTCCCCAGTTGAGGGCGGACCTCATTGATATAGAATTCCAGTTGAGATGCTGCTCTTCCTCCAACCGGGACCAGCCGTTCTTTCGATCCTTTGCCCATCACCTTGACCAATCCCTTGTGCTGCAACAGGTGAACAACTTTCAGCGATATTAGTTCAGAAACCCGCAGTCCTGAGGAATAAAGTAATTCAATGATTGCTCTGTCCCGAATGTCCAATGGTGGCTTTGAATAAGGAGTATCAAGAATTTTTTCAATTTCGTAGACAGGCAAAACAATCGGCAGATGTTTGGGAAGTTTCGGCGGTTGAATATTTTCTGTGGGGTCTGTTTGTGTTCGGGATTCTTCTTTTAAAAATTGATGATAAGACCGGATAGCTGAATGATTCCTTCGAATAGAGGTTGCCTTCAGATGGAGATCAGATAAATCCTGAATAAAACGGCTCACATGATTCGGCTCGATTTCATTGACTTTCGATACTTTGTATTTATCTTGCATATACAACAGGTAGCGTGAAATGTCTCTTTCATAAGCTGTCACTGTATTGGGCGCCAGATTCCGCTCGACTCTCAGTGATGTTAAATACTCCTGCATATGATTTTCCACGTTAACCGGTTCTGTTAACAACATGTTTCTCCACCAGTTCGCAGAAAAGATGTCCGGATAGAATATGTCCCTCTTGAATCCGCTGTGTATCTGTTGTAGGAATTTTGATTTCTACATCAGCTATTCCCCTTAATTTTCCACCATCTTCTCCAGTGAGCGCCACTGTTTTCAGTCCCATCTGTTTGGCTGTTTCCATGGCCTTAATAATGTTCGCAGAATTACCGCTGGTAGAAATTGCAATTAGAATATCACCCTCTTTCCCCAATCCTTCTACTTGTTTGGCAAATACGAATTCAAACTCAACATCATTTGACCATGCTGTTAAAAAAGATGAATCCGTTGTCAGTGATACTGAAGCAACGGCATTTCTGTGATGATTTCGAAGTCCACCCATAAGTTCCGTGGAAAGATGCTGCGCCTGGGCGGCGCTGCCACCGTTTCCGCACCACAAAACTTTTCCCCCGTTCTCTATTGTTTGGATAATCATTTCGCTCACCTGCACAATTTGTTCAGAACAGGATTCCACCATTTTTTGGATTACAGATGAACTTTCTGAAATCTGATCTTTTACAAATGTGAGCGAGTCACTCATTTTGATTGATGCACCGCCTTTGCGAATTCGGTTAACAATTTAACATTCACGGATTCTTCCATAACTGTTCCGGTAACAATAAAATCGGCACCTGCTTTCACTTTCTGTCCCGCAATCTCGGGAGTTGTAATGCCCCCTCCCACGATGAGAGGCAAGTCAACTTCACTTTTCATGGCGGAAATGGTCTCATCCGGGACAGGATGTTTCGCGCCGCTGCCGGCCTCAAGATAGAGTAACTGCATACCGAGATATTGCGCCGCAAGTCCGTGAGCCACAGCAAGGTCGGCTCTCTCCATGGGGAGTGGTTTGGAATTGCTCATAAATTCGACAGTGGAATTCCCGCCGCCGTCAAACAGCATATAGCCCGTGGGAATTGATTCAATTCCCAAATCCTTTACAATAGGCGCCGCTACCACCTGCTCGCCGATGAGGTGATTAGCATTCCGCCCGCTGATAACGGACATGAACAACACCACATCGCAGTGGGAATTGAGCTGTGTCGCTGAACCGGGGAAAAGGATGACAGGAACATTTGATAATTCTTTTATTCGCGAAATCCGTGAGTGAAATTTACCATCCATAAAGAGAGAACCGCCCACCAGAATTCCGTCAGCGCCGCTTTCATTCACTGCTGGTACCAGATCATCAAGCAGATCTGCATTTTTCCTGTCGGGATCTATGAGGACGAAGTAGCCAGCAGAATCCAAGCTTGATAAATATTTTTTAATAGTAGACATAATTGGGAATCTAAGAATAACCTATATTCTTTAAAAATAAAACAAACCCATCAATCTCACCCTTCGTTCTCTTTTCCGTCACTGCTACCCTCAAATAGTTAGGGTGATCTGAAAGGGTTGTTCCAACCATTAATCCTTCTTCCACCCCTTTTTCAATTATCTCTTTGGCAGGGTTTGGGCATTCCACTACAAATTCCTTAAAAAATTGATTTCCAAACGGTAGTGAGTAGCAATTTAATTTTTCAATTTCCTTAGCAGCATAGTATGCTTTTTGAAAACACAGTTCCGCTACCCGTTTCATCCCTTCTTTCCCCATTAAGGACATAAAAACGCAGGCAGTAAGCGCCATTAGTCCTTGATTGGTGCAGATGTTGGAGGTGGCTCTTTCCCGGCGGATGTGCTGTTCCCGGGTTTGAAATGTGAGAACAAATCCCGGTTTGCCGTCCAAATCTTTTGTAGCGCCTACCAGCCGTCCCGGTACTTTCCGGATATAATCCATTTTTGTGGCAAAGAGTCCTAAATAGGGTCCACCAAATGAAAGAGGTATTCCCAGCGGTTGTCCTTCCCCGGCATAAATATCAGCGCCGCACTCGCCGGGAGAGGCAAATAGTCCGTATGCCGTGGGATCGCCCACCGCCACAAACAGCGCAGGATGTTTACCGCACAATTCACCCATCTCTTTCCAGTTTTCCATCAATCCAACCCTGTTAGGTGATTGTACCACCACTGATGAAACATTTTCATCAATTCTGTTATTGAGCCAATCCAAATCGGTTAATCCGTTTGTGGATGGAATCATTTCAATGTTGAGATGTGAATGTTTCAGGTACGTTTTTACCACATCCACATAGTGGTGATAAAGTCCTTCAGACAGCAGAACAGTGGATTTGTTGTTCACTCGTGTTGCGGTAAGGCACGCTTCCGCTACGGCAGAAGCGCCGTCATAGAGAGATGCATTGGCTGCTTCCATCCCCGTAATTTCACAAATCATGGTCTGGAATTCATAAATGGACTGCAATGTCCCCTGGCTCACTTCCGCCTGATAGGGTGTGTAAGAGGTAGCGAATTCCGAGCGGGAGGTAATGGCACCCACAGCAGTTGGAATAAAATGGTCATACGCGCCACCGCCGAGAAAACAGACCAGTTCATCTCCTGCCTTGTTACAGCGTGAAAGATTCTGCAGTTCTGTAGTAACTTCAAATTCTGACTTGGCAGAATCGAGAGTTAAATGGGAATTGATTCTCAATTCATCAGGAATGTCCGAAATCAAATCCTCAAAAGAATCCACACTCATTTCATCCAGCATTTCCTTTTCAATACCAGGAGTATGGGGAACAAATGGCGAAAGATTATGCGATGTTTTCTTCGTATTCACTTGCTGAAAGTAAATCCTCTACTTCATCAGAATCTGAAATCTCGATCTGTACGATCCATCCCTCGCCGTAGGGGTCATCATTAATTTCCTGCGGCGAATCTTCAAGGACCCTATTGATGTCAACAATTTCGCCAGAAACAGGCGCCATCAAATCAACCACCGTTTTCACAGCTTCGATGGTTCCTAATGGCTCACCCTTCATCACCTTAGTCCCCAAATCCTGAACTTCAATAAAAATAATATCTCCCAATTCTCCCTGGGCATAGTCTGTAATGCCCACGGTTGCTGTATCTCCATCAACCATCACCCATTCGTGACTTATTGTATATTTCAGTGTGTTGGGTAAATCCATTCTCATTCCTCCACTATAATTTGATCATTCAACATTTTGTTTTGTCAGATACGATTCAAGATAATTGGTATGGAAATCGCCTTTGATAAACCCTTCATCTTTCAGAAATTCCTGATGGAGGTGTATTGTCGTTTTGGGACCTTCAATAATGGTTTCTTCCAGCGCCCGCTGCATTCTGTTGATTGCTTCCTGACGATTGTCCGAATGAACAATCAATTTTGCGATGAGAGAATCATAATACTGGGGAATTTCATATCCCGCATATGCATGGGTATCCACCCTGATTCCGGATCCCCCCGGCACGTGAAAACTTTCGATTCTACCAGGAGACGGCATGAAATTTTTAGCGGGATCCTCCGCATTAATTCTGCACTCAATGGCATGCCCCCTCAACTTTAATGAACTGAGATATTTCGGGAGTTTTTCTCCCGCCGACATTTTAATCTGCATTTTCACCAAGTCCTTACCGATGACCATTTCAGTCACAGGATGCTCGACCTGAATTCTTGTATTCATTTCCATAAAATAAAATTCTCTATTCTCTGTCAGCAGAAATTCAACCGTACCCACGCCCACATAATTAATCGTCTTACATCCATTAATTGCCGCATCGCCCATTTTCTGCCTCAATTCTTCATCCACGGATGGCGATGGCGATTCTTCAATCAATTTCTGGTGCCTCCGCTGAATAGAGCATTCCCTTTCTCCCAAATGAATGACGTTTCCAAATTTATCAGCCACAATTTGAATTTCAACGTGGCGAGCATCAATAACGCATTTTTCAAGATAAAGGTCACCATTGTTGAACGCTTTTTCCGCTTCTGTGGATGCACTTATGAAAGCATTTTCCAGGTCATCTTTACCCCTGACAACTCTCATCCCTTTACCGCCGCCTCCTGCTGATGCTTTCAGCATGACAGGATACCCAATTCCTTCAGCAAGAGATAATGCTTCTTCTACACTTCCCACCAAGCCGTCACTCCCGGGAACCACCGGCACACCGGCTTTTTTCATGGTTTTTTTTGCTGTTGCTTTATCCCCCATGGCAGTGATGATTTCAGCGGTTGGACCGATAAATACAAAATCATTGTCCGCACAGACTTGGGCAAATTCGGCATTTTCAGCTAAAAATCCGTAGCCGGGATGAATGGCTACACTGTCAGTAATTTCGGCAGCGCTGATAATCCTTGGAATGTTTAGGTAACTATCCTGACTGGCCGGCGGACCGATACGAACGGCTTCATCCGCAAACCGAACATGAAGTGATAATTCATCCGCTGTTGAATAGACTGCAACTGTGGGAATCCCCAGTTCGTGACATGCTCGGATAATTCTAAGAGCAATCTCTCCCCTGTTGGCTACTAATATTTTTTTAAACACGGTTCTCATGATATTGATAAATTATTTTGGGATAAAATTTCAAGCAGAATGGGAAAGGGTGCAATTAATCCGGAACAATAAGAAACAGAGGCTGGTCATATTCAACCGGCTGTTCGTTTTCAACTAAAATTCTATTGATGGTTCCGGTCTGTTCAGCTTCAATTTCGTTCATAATTTTCATGGCTTCAATAATGCACAATGTTTGCCCCTGTGAAACATGATCCCCTTCACTCACGAATGGGGGTGTTTCCGGTGATGACGCACGATAAAAAGTACCTACCATTGGGGAGTTTAACTCAACACCGCCATTAATGTTCGACGGAGCGGGAGTTTCAATTGACACAGATTCCTGCTCAACCGGTTCTTCCTCAAAAGAGACTGTTTTCGATTCAGATTGAGAAACTACAGTGCCGGTACCTTCCTTGGTAACCCGAAACTTCTGCCACAGAAAGCGGGCTTCCAATTCGTTTACGCCACTTTCTTCAAGAATTTGAATTAGTCTTTTTAACCTTGATTCCCACATATTATTTAACTCTTTCTACGTACTCCCCGGTTCGAGTATCAACTTTTATCTTTTCACCAATGTTGACAAAAAGCGGTACAGATACAGAAACACCATTTTCCAGAACAGCCGGCTTTGACCCACCCTGAGCTGTATTCCCCCGGACACCGGGATCTGTTTCCGACACTTCCAACTCCACAAAAATCGGGGGGGTGAGACTGATAATTTCATTCTCAGCAACACTGACATTAACAGCCATTCCTTCCACTAAAAATTTACTTTCATCTTCAAATTTACTGATTGATACCGATTCCTGTTCGTAGGTTTGCAAATCCATCAAAATGAGAGAATCGGAGTCCGAGTAAAGATATTGCATTTTTTTGGATTCTATTCTGATGGGCACAATTTTTGCGCCGGCACGAAAAGTTTCTTCAACCGTTTGACCCGTAACAATATTCTTCAGCTTTGTCCGGACAAAAGCGCCTCCCTTGCCCGGTTTCACATGGAGAAATGAAACGATTTTCATTCGTTTCCCTTTATGGTCTATAACCAAGCCGTTTCTGATATCTGCTGTCGTCGCCATTTTGCTATATCATCCTCTTTAATATCCTTAAATTTAAAAATACCTGTATGGAGAAACAATCTATGTTTTTATTTCTAAACGCAATTAGTTCCAAAGGATGCCCACAGGGCGCTGTGTGCTGTGCACGTTTTACTCTTTTTATATTCTTGAGATTTAACCTGAATTGACTCAATTTTCATGCTATGTTAAATACAACTATCACCTGCTACCTATTACCAATTATACCAATATGGCTGTATGCTGAAATTCACTACCGCTTTCGGTTTTTCCCCTTCAGCCTTTATTTCAAAAAAGAACCTGAAATAATTGCAGATGCACCTTTTAGGATTGAACCCAATCATAAACTACCCATATCAATTTTGGTGAAAGATGCGCACCGGTATCCCATTCATTTAAAATCTATTGAAATCGAAATCACAGATTTGCAGAAAAAGACGATATCACAAAATATTCAGATTGACGAACACATCAATAAATTGTGGTGGTATAAAATATTTCACATAGACACGGAAGTGCTGAACGAAAATTGTTCTATTAGTGTAAACATTTATTACAACGCGGGTAAAAAAGACAAATCCTGCATTAATCATAATTTGAGAGATTCACACTTGCAAACCTTAACAACGTTTATTTCACCCCACCAACTCCCCGGAAAAGAGTCCGGATGGCATTGGGGAGATATCCATTTTCACTCCAATTATACGGAAGATTTTGTTGAATTTGGTTCACCACTTTTATTAACAAAATGCACCGCAGATGCTCTGGGACTTTCCTTCGTTTGTATTACCGATCACTCCTATGATTTGGATGACATTCCCGGTTCCTGGAACCGGAGTGATCCTGAGTTGACAAAATGGAAAAAATCAAGAGTTGAAATTAATGAATTAAATGAAAACGGATTACCGGTATTAATTCCTGGAGAAGAGGTAACATCATCAAACTCTCACAGACAAAATGTTCATACCTTGGTTTTAAATCATCCGGAATTTATTCCCGGCAGTGGTGATTCAGCTGAAAAGTGGTTTAAAACCAAATCTGAACATACAATTCCGGAAGTGTCAGAAATGGTAAATGATTCAGGTCTTTCCATTGCGGCACATCCCGGGATGGAATTTTCTTTCCTTGAACGGTTGCTATTAAATAGAGGTTGGTGGGAAAAAGAAGATTACGAAGTTGAAAATGTACACGGATATCAGATACTAAATGGGTTCTTTGATAAAGGATTTAAACATGGATTAAAATTGTGGACAGCTCAACTTTTGAAAGGAAGAAAAAAGTTTATTTATGCCGGTAATGATGCTCACGGAAATTTTAATAGTTTTCGGCAAGTGAAAATCCCCATGCTGAACTTGTGGAGCCACAGTGACCAAATTCTGGGGAAATGTAGGACAGGAATTCTGATTGATGGCACACCTAATATTGAAAATATTATATCAGCATTGAGGAAGGGGAGTTGCGTTATTTCAAACGGACCTTTGCTTACCATAACTGCTGAAAGTGAAAGTTTTGGCACGAAAATTGGCGGAATAATCAAAGGTGATAATATTGTTGTGAAATTAAATTGTCTTTCAAATCCTGAATTAGGGACGATTCGTTGTGTCATTCTTCATTATGGAGAGATTGGATCATCCAGTGAAATCGAATTAGTGAGAGAGGAACCAGACGATCAGGTTTATACAAAATTGATCCAGCATAATCTCCAAAAAATAAATAGCCCCGGATATATTCGGGGCATATTAATAACAACTTCGCCGGATGGCGAACTTTTTCGCTGTTATACCAATCCTATATGGATTGATTAAACAGTAAAATTAAATTACTTTATAAACAAGCAGCCCGACTGACAGGATCAACGAAACAAAAATGAGGGAAACACCAATATTCCCTTTTTTGATTTCTTCCCATTCTTCAATGTCCGTGGACAGCCAATCGAACACTTTTATGGCAAGTCCTATTCCAATTGAAAATCCAACGGCTGCGGTAATTGACCACCCAATGGCTCTCAAATATTGCATGAGTAATGTTTGAATTGCAAATGGATCTGGCATTTTTTCTCCTTTTATTTATTAAATAAATTTAACCAAACGTACGAATTCTGCTGATACTATTTTACCTTGAATAAAATTGTCTAAATCCGCTTTCCCTGCAGCTGCCTGTAATTTATACCCGCCTCGTACAGGTACATCAACAGTTACAAGAACCTTCGTGATGGACAGTGCCGGCAATTCCTGCATTGCCTTTCCGGCTGCAATAAATCCCACTAGCATCACCATTTCAAAATTGTTTCTGTTGCTCGTTACTAACATTTGGAATTCATTGTTACCCTCTTCAACACCTTGAGTGAACTTCATATTATTCTGGGACACTTCAATTCTGTAAATTTTAGCTATCCTTTGGACAGCACTCATAAATTCATAATTACCGAAAAGCGGTCCTGGAATCAAAATTGAAACAAAGACTAAATTACGCAGTGTTTTATGTATCCCCATAAGTGTCCAATCTTACATACAATAATTTCAATTAGGCAACTGAAATTCAAGCACTTTTCCTTTTTTTATGACTGTGTTGGGACAAATATCGCCTATACTATACATAAGTTGAGAGAGATCATCAACGTCCCAGATAAGAATGTCTGCCTGTTTTCCCTGTTCAATAGTACCAACAAGATGATCCATTTCAATGGATTTTGCTGCATTGAACGTTGCGCTTTTGAACACCTCTTCCACAGTCATCTTCATATAAATGCAAGCCAGGGACATGATAAAAGGCATTGATTGAATCATTGAACTCCCCGGATTAAAATCTGTCGCAAGAGCAACAATAACCCCTTGATCAATCATTTTTCGTGCGGGCGCATATTTATTTTTTCCGAGAAAAAAGGTCGTACCGGGAAGTAGTGTGGCTATCACATTGTTTTCTGAAAATTGTTTGATAGCTTTGTCCGGAATATACATGAGATGATCTGCGGACACAGCACCCAACTCAACAGCAAGAACAGCAGCTCCGGAATCCTGAAACTCATCTGCGTGAAGTCGAATGGATAATCCAAGTTCAACAGCTTTATTCAAAATTTCATTTGAATCATTCACATCAAACCATCCATTTTCACAAAAAATATCACAATATTTTGCAATACCCTGCTCAGCCACAGCAGGCAGCATTTCTTCACAGATTAATGATACATAACCTCTGCGGTTATCTTTGAATTCAGGAGGGAAATCGTGAGCACCCAAAAATGTGGGTACAATATCAATGGGCACATCTCTTTCAGTATTCTGAAGTACTTTTAACGATTTCAATTCAGATTCCGTAGACAGTCCATATCCGCTTTTAGCTTCAACAGTTGTGGTACCGAGCTTCAGGAAATTCCACATCCTTTTTTTTACAAGTCCGGTTAATTCTTCTTCGGAAGTTTTATGCAAAGATTCAACACTCGATATTATTCCCCCTCCTGCTTGTGCAATTTCCTCATAACTTTTTCCAACCGATCTCATCTCAAATTCCTTTTCCCTTGTACCGGCAAACACAGGATGAGTATGGGGATCAACAAAACCGGGAGTTACCAATCCGTTGCGAGAATCGATGACAATTTCAGGATTTCCCAGTTCAGACCCAACTTCTGAAATAATATCGCCCTCAACGAGAATATCAACTTCTGATTTCCTTTCAACTTCACCAGAAATTGAATTCACTGAAGCAATCTGTCCAATGTTTGAAATTTTCACCGTCACGGAAATACTATTTTTTCATTGGGATTTTGATTGCCCACTTTTCAATGTTAGAAATTGCACTTTCGTAGCCAGCATCAGCGTGGCGCGCAACACCGATTCCGGGATCGTTATTCAGCACCCGGTCCAGTCGAAGTGCCATTTCTGGGGTACCATCAGCAACAATCACCTGCCCTGCGTGGATGGCAAGTCCCATTCCGACACCGCCACCATGATGAACAGACACCCAACTGGCACCACTCGCTGTGTTAAGTAATGCATTCAAAATGGGCCAGTCGGCAATGGCATCAGAGCCGTCTTTCATGGCTTCAGTCTCTCTGTATGGTGAAGCAACGGAACCTGTATCGAGATGATCTCTTCCGATTACGATGGGCGCACTCACTTCTCCACTGGCTACCATGTCGTTCATGGCTAAACCTAATTTTGCCCTGTCGCCATATCCCAACCAGCAGATCCTCGCAGGCAGTCCTTGAAACTGAACTTTCTTTCCTGCAAGTTTAATCCAGCGGCAGAGCGCTTTATCCTCGGGGAATAGCTCCAACACTTTTTCATCAGTTCGTGCAATATCCTCAGGATCACCGGAAAGTGCTACCCAGCGGAATGGTCCTTTCCCGTCACAAAACAGTGGCCGTACATATTCCGGTACAAATCCGGGAAAATCAAAAGCATTTTCCACGCCGGCTTTTTTCGCTTGACCCCGCAAATTATTCCCATAATCAAATACAATAGATCCCATTTTCTGTAATTCGAGCATGGCTCTCCAGTGAACCACCATGGATTCATAAGCCATCGTCATATATTTTTTTGGATTGGAATTTCTCAATTCAAGAGCTTCCTCATACGATATTCCATGTGGTACATATCCATTCAATTCATCATGGGCAGAAGTTTGATCCGTCACTATATCAGGAACAATCCCTCTTTTAACAAATTCAGGTAGTACATCAGCTGCATTTCCGAGGAGTGCGATTGAATATCCCTCTCTTCGATCCTGATATTTTTGGGCTATCCGGATCGCTTCATCGATGGATTCCGCTATTGCATCCACATAATGTGTAGCCAGTCTTTTTTGAATTCGCTCCCTGTCCACTTCAACCGCAATTATAACAGCTTCGTTCATGGAAGCTGCAAGTGGTTGGGCTCCACCCATTCCACCAAGTCCTGCTGTCAAAATAAGTTTCCCTCTTAAATCACCGTTAAAATGTTTATTCCCCGCTGCTGTAAATGTTTCGTACGTTCCCTGGAGGATACCCTGCGTTCCGATATAAATCCAGCTTCCGGCTGTCATTTGACCGTACATGATTAGACCCAATTTATCCAACTCCCGAAAGGTTTCCCAATCTGCCCAGTTGGGCACCAGCATTGAATTGGATAACAAAACCCTGGGACTGTAGGGATGTGTTTTAAAAACACCAACCGGTTTACCGGATTGGATTAACAATGTTTCATCGTGCTCTAAATTTTTTAATGATTTGAGAATTGCATCAAAACAATCCCAGTTCCGGGCAGCTTTCCCAATCCCGCCGTAAACAACCAGTTCATCAGGATTTTCAGCTACAGAAGGATCCAAATTATTCTGAATCATTCTGAATGCCGCTTCCTGCTGCCATCCTTTGCATTGTATTGCAGAACCCGTTGGTGCCTTTACTATTTTAGAAATCATGATTTCCCCTGATTCAAGTGTAAAATAATAAATTTATCTTTCATTTAATTGATTGTAATTTATTCAAATTTTAGTCCCATACCCCGGATATTTTTGATAACATTCTTTCAAATTTACCCGGATTTTCATCTATCACATTATAAGAAAACATGGAAATGCCGGAAATGCCGTTAAGTTGATTGCACCTTTCAATCTTCTCCATAATTTGATCTTCGTCCTGATTGTATAGTGCAATTCCCATAATAATTCCCGATAAATACTTTTCAGGAATTTCATTCATTACCAGATTGATATTGCGTTGAAAATCATCCAAGCCGGATGCATAATTCATCATGACCACAAAGTCCACCAATCCCTCTATCAACCATTGATCCCATGCCTGAAAATATCGTGTTTTGGCTAAAGGTAAATTTGGTTTTACTGCTACAGAAACCAAACAATCAGGATTTCTTCTAAGGACCATCCGGTTGCATCTTCGCACAAAATTTGTAATGCTATTACTTCTGAATTCGGTGAATTTCCGACCTGTTACTTTTGTGGAATAGGAATGAGTCCTGTTTTGAAAAATTTCCAATGCGACTGGATTGTATCCATAATCTATGTCCCCGTACCGAACATAATCCAAATGTAAACCGTCAAGGTCATATTTCGTTACGACTTCTTCAACAACATCCAGTAAATAATTTTCTACTTCTGGGATAGCAGGGGATAGGAATAACAGGTTTTTATTTTCCTCCTGTAATTCTCTCTGTGAATCTCCATTACGCCACACATCCACCCATTCAGGATGTTGTTTAATGGTTGAATTCGATTTCGTACTCACGGAGTTTGCTGATCCAAGGATGTAAACATTCATCCATGCATGGACTTCCAATCCCAAAGAGTGACCTTCTCGAATTGCAAAGTCCAATGGATCAAAAGAGGTATTTGAGATTGATTCTGGTCGTGAAACGATATCACTTTTATAGAATGCATCATCTCGACCTCTAACCTGAACAAATACATGGTTGAAATGATTTTCTTTAGCAAACATCATTGCTTTTTGGATTTTTTCTTGTGAAGTCATTGAAGTTCTGACGATCCACAGAGATTGAAAATAATCCTGCGACCGCGCTGAACCACTGGTTAAGTGTGTAGGAATGGAAATAAAAAAGGCAACCAAAACAGTTGCCTTAAAAAAGATTCTCATGAAAATAGCTACACCTTCATTTAATCGTTTTTTTCAACTTTACTGGACACAATATTTGTTTCTGCCTCACTGTCTTTATTTTTTGATTTTTTGGCTGGCTCGGTTGTTTCACTTTTGGATATATCTACAAAGTCAACCAATTCAATTATCGAAACCGCAGCGCGGTCATTATCCCTGTAACCCAACTTTATAATTCTGGTATATCCTCCCTGTCTGTCTTCATACTTTGGCGCAATATCATCAAACAGTGTTTTAACAATATCCTTTCTCGGAATTTTCTTTAAAACCTGCCGGATATCATGAAGGGTTCCGCGTTTTGCTTTCGTAATCAGAGGTTCAATATACCGTTGAGTCGCCTTTGCCTTGGCGTCAGTCGTCTTTATTTTTTTATACTCAATCAGGGAAGCCGCTAAATTTGACAATAGCGCTTTCCTGTGGCTGGCAGTCCGCCCCAGTTTTTTAATTCGTTTCTGATGCCGCATGTAATTGTGCTCCATTATCTGAATCCAGCATGAATTTCTCGATATCCATTCCGAATGACAGATTCATTTCTGATAATTTTTCAATGAGTTCAGAAAGTGACTTGCGACCGAAATTTTTATATTTCAGCATTTCACTTTCTTCTTTGGAAACCAAATCCTTCATCGATTTAATGCCGGCTGCCTGCAAACAGTTATGACTTCTTACCGATAATTCCATATCATCAATGTTTCTGCTAAGCAACTCTCTGATCCGTAGATTTTCTTCATCAAATTCATGAGTAATCCTAAGAACAGGAGCTGCTTTTTCGATGAGAAAATGCCGGAAGAAATCTATCAATACCTTTGCTGCATGATTTACAGCATCTACCGGTGAAGTTGAACCGTCAGTATTCACATTTAGAATAACTTTTTCCATTGTTTCGTTGCCTAATGTCACTGGTAGGACTTCAAATCTAACCTTTGTAACCGGATTAAATATTGAATCGATGAAGATTGTATCTATAGACGGATCAATCCGCTGATGATGGGTTGCACTTACATACCCTTTTCCAACTCCGATTGAAAGTTCCATCGTGAAGTTTGCATCTTCGTTTACGGTAGCAATATGTAAATCCGGGTTAAGCACATTAAATTGCTCAGATGCTTCGTCAATATCCTTTGCAGTGAATTTACTTGAACCGTTAAAACTTAATTCCACTTTATCTGGCTGATTATCCTCGAGTTCAAATCTAACATCTTTCAAATTTTGGATAATATCAGTTACTTCTTCAACAACACCTTCTATAGTGGAAAATTCATGCAGTGTTCCATCAATTCTGACGGAAGTAATTGCTGCACCCGGGATACTTGTCATCAAGATTCTACGCATTGAATTGGCTACCGTGGTACCATAACCCCTCTCAAGTGGTTCTAGAGTAAATTCACCATAGAAATCACTTTGGGTGTTTTTATTAATACTAAATTCTAACTGATGATCTTGTGTCATTTTCTATTATTCCCCTTTTATTTAGAATAGAGTTCTACAACTAATTGTTCTTTAATATTCAAATTTAAATGATCTCTTTCGGGAAATGATTTAAACTTCCCTGAAAGGGTTGCTTTATCGAGCGTCAACCAAGGTAAATCAATATCCCCTTTGATCCGTTTAACTGAATCGTGTATTACAATCAATTTCCTGCTTTTTTCTTTAATTTGGATTTCATCACCAGGCCTTAAAAGAAAAGCAGGATAACTTACAGATTTGCCGTTGACCAAAATGTGCTTGTGAGAAACCAATTGCCTTGCAGCAGATCTCGTTGCAGCCAGACCAAGCCTGAATACAACATTGTCCAATCTTGATTCCAATAGGATCAATAGATTTTCACCAGTTTTTCCAGTCATTCTATCTGCTTTCTTAAAAAAGCGTACGAATTGTTTCTCCTGCAAGCCGTACATATATTTCAGTTTCTGTTTTTCTCTGAGCTGAAATCCATAGTTTGATATTCTCTTCCTTCTTCCGGGTCCATGCTGCCCCGGTCCATAACTTTTTCGTGCCAAAATTTTATCAAACTTCGGGTTTTCAAAAATATTTTCGCCGAATTTTCTAACGAGTTTACCTCTTGGGCCTGTTTGTCTTGCCATTGTATATCTCTCCCCTATACTCGTCTTTTCTTTGGTGGCCGGCATCCATTATGCGGAATTGGTGTTACATCCTTAATAGAAGTAACTTCCAACCCTGCTACGGCAAGTGAACGAATTGCTGATTCCCGCCCAGAACCGGGACCGTTAACTCTTACTTCAATTTTTTTCAATCCAAGATCCATTGCCTCCTTTGCCACTTGCTCTGCAGATTGGGTAGCCGCGAATGGCGTACTTTTTCTGGATCCTTTAAATCCCAATCTACCGGCTGAAATCAGAGCAATCACATTCCCCTGCATATCAGTCAAAGTTATATGGGTGTTGTTAAAACTTGCTTTAATGTGAGCAATCCCTTCAGGTTCGACTTGAGTCTTTTTCTTTTTCTTCTTTTTTGGACTTCCTTTAACCATAAATAAAATTATCCTTTCTTACTTCTTTTCTAATGATTTTTTACCCAATCCTACGGTCTTCTTCCTGCCCTTGCGCGTCCGTGCGTTTGTTTTTGTTCTCTGACCATTGACCGGCAATCCCCTTCGATGCCGCAACCCTTTGTAACTGCCAATATCCATCAAACGTTTAATATTAAGCGTATTTTCAGTTCTGAGTTCTCCTTCCACTTTTTCTTCTCCTACTGCTTTCCTTATGGCAGTAACTTGCTTTTCCGTAAGATCATGAACTCTTATTTCACCTTTAACTTTTGCTTTTTCAAGAACATTAATTGATTTGGTATGCCCAATTCCGAAGATATTACACAATGCATACTCTATCTTTTTCCCTTGGGATAAATCTACTCCAGCTATACGTGCCATATGTTCAACCCTGCCTTTGTTTGTGTTTAGAATTAATACAAATCACCCGGACAACACCCTTGCGCCGTATGATCTTACAATTAACGCACATCTTTTTTACTGATGATCTTACTTTCATAATGTTACTTCTTTATATTTTTTTAGTAATATTTCTATCTCTTTACAAACTTTTATTATGGATTTCTTAATATCCATTGTAAACACCGTTACTTAATATTGTTCCACCATCATCTGTCACCACAATGGTGTGTTCGAAATGTGCAGATAGTGAGCCGTCTTTTGTACAGATACTCCAACCATCGGGTTTGGTATAAGTCTCATGGTGACCTTCATTGACCATGGGTTCTATGGCAAGACACATCCCTGATTTTAATTTTATTCCTTGACCCGGATCACCATAATTAGGAACCTGAGGATCTTCGTGAAGTGCCGTTCCAATACCATGTCCTACCAAGTTCCGCACGACGCTAAACCCGTTTTCCTCTACATAAGTCTGAATCGCATGACCGATGTCAGATACGTAGTTACCCGTCCTCGCTTTGTCGATTCCGATGTTAAGGGATTGCTCAGTCACATCCAGCAATTTCTGCACATTATCCGATACTTTGCCGACAACATAAGTATGGGCACTATCTCCATAATAACCATCCTTTAAAACACCGCAATCGATACTTACGATATCACAATTTCTAAATTCCGTTTCATCGGGGATTCCGTGTACTACAGTATCATTAATAGAAATACACAAGGTCGCCGTATACCCCATATATCCTTTAAAAGCCGGTCTCCCGCCTTGGGACAGTATAAATTCTTCAGCCAGTGTATCCAGTTGATTCCCTGTCATGCCTTCCACGACACTATCCTTTAATACTTGAAGGGTCTCGTAAACTATACGACTGCTTTCACGAATTTTTTCTACTTCTTGATGACTTCTGATATGTGTCATAATAACCTGCTTAAAATCTCCTTCTGCCTTTAATTTTACCCCGCTTCAGGAAACCATCATAATGCCGCATCAATAGATGTGATTCGATCTGCTGCAAAGTATCCAGTGCCACACCAACAATAATCAAAAGACTGGTACCTCCAAAAAATGAGGCAAGGTCATACGGCAAATCCATTGCATTCATCAGAACGAAGGGGAACACAGCGATTAAAGCTAGAAAAATAGACCCGGGAAGGGTAACTCTTGTTAATATATTCTCTATAAATTCAGATGTTTTCTTCCCCGGACGGACTCCTGGGATAAATCCACCATACTTTTTCATATTATCAGCTACTTCAACAGGATTAAACGCTATGGCTGTATAGAAATAAGTGAAAAAGATGATCATAAGTCCAAAGAATGTCCAATAAAACCAATGGTCAAATGAAAATACTCTTAATACTCCCTGCATAAATTCACTATCGCTGAAAAATGTTGCAACTGTACTAGGCAAAAACATAATTGATTGCGCAAAAATGATAGGCATTACACCTGCTGTATTCACTCTCATTGGAATGTGAGTTGACTGGCCTCCGTAAACTTTTCGCCCCACAACTCTTTTAGCATATTGAACCGGTATTTTTCTTGTCCCCTGAGTCAGTAACACCACAAACCCTACAATCAAACACATTATCATTATCAATACAACTTCAGTGAGAATTCCACGGACATCTTCTCTGACCAATGATACTTCACTGATAACCACATTAGGCATTCTGGCGATGATACCAATCATAATAATCAATGATATCCCATTTCCGATTCCTCTTTCTGAAATCTGCTCCCCTAACCACATGATGAAAATGGTTCCTGTAACAAGGGTTATCACAGTCGTAATACGAAATCCTAATCCTGGGTCAGGTATGACACTTAAAACACCCCCGCCAACGTTTGTCATATTTTCGAGAAAGAATGCAACACCGATTGCCTGAAGAGATGAAATCAATACAGTGCCATATCGAGTCAGTTGGGTGATTTTCTTTCTACCCTCTTCCCCCTCTTTCTGCAGTCTCTGGAAATAGGGGACAACTACACCCATAAGCTGAATTATAATAGAAGCAGATATATAAGGCATAATTCCCAATGCAAAGAGGGTCGCTTTCTGAAAAGCACCTCCCGTAAACATATCATAAAGTCCAAAAAGTGTATTTTGTAAATTTTGGACTGCGGTACCAAGCGCTTCACTATCTACCCCCGGAATTGGGATATGAGCGCCAATTCTCACTACCACAAGAATCGCAATAGTAAATAGAATCCGCTTTTTCAGCTCGGGAATAGTAAAGACATTTTTGAATTTTTCAATCATGTTTTAATTGCCTTACCGCCTGCTTTTTCAATTTTTTCAATTGCTGATTTACTGAATGAATTGGCAAAAATGCTCATGGCTGCTTTTACATCTCCATTTCCAAGAACTTTTACTTGAATAGTGTCAGATTTTATCAATCCATTTTCTTTCATTGCATTAATATCAATTTCCTTGATGTTCAGCGCAGAAAGACTATCTAGATTAACAATTTGGACTATATTTTTAAAACGGTGATTAGTAAATCCACGTTTCGGAATTCTTCTCTGTAGGGGCATCTGTCCGCCTTCAAACCAGGTTCTGCGCTTACTGCCTGAACGTGAATGATATCCATTCATCCCTCTACCTGCTGTACTGCCGGTACCTGAGCCTTCACCTCGACCCACCCGTTTTCTTGAGTGTTTCATTCCTTCGGGTGACTTTAATGAACTTAATTTCATTATACTTCTTCCACTTCAACTAAAAAACTGACTTTTGAAATCATACCCCTAATAATGGGTGAATCCGCATGTACCACAGATTGATGCATTCGGCGAAACCCAAGAGCCCTCATTGTTCTTTTTGCTTTTTCTCTGTGCCCAATAATACTTCTAATCTGGGTAACCTTTAATTTTTTTTCTTTGGATTTTACCATCTTAATTGAACACCTTTTTAAGTGTTATACCACGTTTGTTTGCAATAGAAACTGGATCTCTTAAAGCCAACAAACCTGATTCCGCAGCCCGTACAACATTGTTTGGGTTTGAGGATCCATATCTTTTTGTAAGTATATCCGTAATGCCTGCTTGTTCAATCAATGCTCTTACGGCACTTCCTGCAATGATTCCAGTTCCGGGCGCAGCTGGTTTTAACATCACTCTGTTTGAGCCAAATTTCCCAACCACTTTGTGCGGAATCGTTCCGTTTATAATAGGAACTCTAAATATATTTTTCTTTGCATTTTCCTTTGCTTTAGAAATAGATGCAATTACTTCTTGTGCTTTTCCAAGTCCTAAGCCAACGTGACCTTTGCCGTCGCCCACCACAACAAGTGCGCTGAATCTAAACCGCCTTCCGCCTGCAACTACTTTCGCAACCCTGTTAATTCTAACTACTGTCTCTTCCTGTAAATCAAGTTCTGTTGGATCTATCATTAAAACTGCAAACCTCCTTCTCGAGCACCTTCCGCCACGGCTTTCACACGTCCGTGATAAAGGTACCCATTCCTGTCAAAGTAAACTTTTTCGATCTTCGCTTTTTTTGCACGCTTGGCCAATTCAAGTCCTACGATTGTACTTTTTTCAATTTTTGATTTCGCTTTTTTTAGTTCATTTTCCAATGCTGGCTCTATCGATGAAACCGACACCAATGTTGTGCCATTTGGATCATCTACAATCTGAGCATAAATGTGTTGTAAACTTCTGTAAATTACCAGTCTCTTCCTCGAAGGATCATAGTAATTCATGGTTTTACTTCTTTTTCTTCGACGTTCTCTTCTTTTATTTTTTTCAACAAATCTTGTATTCACGTTATTCTCCGATTGTCTTTCCTTTTTTAATCTTCACATATTCGCCTTTATATCTGAGTCCTTTTCCTTTGTAAGGTTCAGGCTTGCGGAAAGATCTTATTTTTGCTGCTACCTGACCTACCAGCTGTTTATCAATTCCAGAAACATTGATCGAATTCTTTGTCGCTTTAATTGCAATCCCTTCCGGTGGTGTAAAATAAATATCATGAGAATAACCTAAAACCAATTTGAGCATTTTCCCCTGCAAATTGGCTGAATAACCAACACCTATAATTTCAAGTTCCTTTTCATACCCATCACTAACCCCAATTACCATATTTGCCAGAATTGCTCGGGAAGTCCCATGAAGTGCCATTTGCTCGTTTCCATCTGAAGACCGTTCCACAATCAATTCGTTTTTTTCTTTCTTCACGGTTATATCAGGGTGAAGTTGAAAATCCAGCGAACCTTTATTTCCCTTCATTATTACAAGTTGATCGTTCAAAACAACATTGACTGAATCAGGAACTGGGACGGGTTGTTTTCCTATTCTTGACATATCCTACCAAACATTACAGAGGATTTCTCCCCCTATATTTAACTTCCTGGCAACTTTATCTGAAATAACACCTTTTGATGTTGTTAATATTGCAACCCCAAGTCCGTCAAGCACTTTCGGAATTTCATCTGCTTTTGCATAAACTCGTCTGCCGGGTTTACTCACTCTTGAAATGTAACTTACCACAGGATTATCATTATGATCATATTTCAGAAAAACTTTTACTTTACTCTGTACCGGCTGGGTAATAATAATAAAATCCTTGATAAAATGTTCTTCTTTCAAGACGTAAAGAATTCGTTTGACTAAAATAGATTCAGGGACTTCCAAAAAGCGGTGTTTCACTTCCTGGGCATTCCTGATTCTAGTTAATAAATCTGCAACTGGGTCAGTCATTGTCATTAATTTTAGCTCCTTGTTACCAACTTGCTTTCGTTACTCCAGGGATTTCGCCTTTTAATGCCATTTCTCTGAAGCACAATCTGCAAAGCCCGAATTTTCTCATATAACTTCTTGGTCTGCCGCACTTAGAACATCTAAAATATTTCCTTGTACTGAATTGCGGCTTTCTCTGTGATTTTACGATAAGTGATTTTTTAGCCATTTGCTGTTTAATCCACTCCTTCAAGTTTTCTGTCAAATGCATTTTCCCGCTTGAATGGAAATCCAAGCGCTTTCAACAGTTGATAACATTCTACATCCGTTATTGCTGTTGTTATAATGGATATATTTAATCCTTTGATTTTATCAATCTTGTCATAATCAATTTCTGGAAAAATAATCTGTTCGTTTATGCCAAAATTATAATTGCCTTTTCCATCAAAAGATTTTACAGACAAACCATTGAAATCTCTTACTCTTGGTAATGCAATGGAAATTAACCTTTCAAAAAATTCATACATTTTTAAACCACGAAGTGTGACTCTGCAACCTACCGGATCTCCAACCCGTATCTTATAATTTGATATTGCTTTCCTGGCATGAGTTGTGACAGCTTTCTGTCCGGTGATAGTAGCTAAATCTTCAAGACTTCTTTCGAGACCTGGTTTATCATCCTTAGCATTACCAAGCCCAATATTGAGTGAAATCTTTTCTAATCTTGGTACTTCCAGATTATTCTTATAATTATTCAGATTCTTCATATCTTTAACAACAACATCTCTATAATGCTTAAGAAGCCCAGGAATAAAACCGTTCGTACTCTTTTTTGCCGCTGTTTTCTTAGGTTCACTCTTCTTAGGAGATACCTTTGTTTTTTTCACAGCTTTTGCTTCTGTTTTCTTTTTTGGACTTGATTTCTTTTTTTCTTTTTCTACCACTTTTTATTCCTATTTATGAATCAATATCTTCTCCAGAATTTTTAGCAACTCTGACTTTCCGGCCGCTGTCGAGTACCCTGTAACCAACACGTGTCGTCTTACCAGAAACAAAATACATAACATTTGAAACATGTATAGATGCTTCCTTTTCCACAATACCGCCTTGCGGATTTTGCTGAGTTGGTCTGGAGTGTCTTTTGACAAAATTAACACCTTCGACGATTACACGGTTATTCCCAGGAAAAACTTTTAAGATTTTCCCGGATTTTCCTCTGTATTCACCTTTTATAACTTTCACACTATCTCCAATTTTTATGTGCATATTTATATTACCTCAGGTGCCATTGAAATAATTTTCATAAATCCTTTTTCTCGCAATTCTCTTCCTACAGGTCCAAAGATTCTTGTACCTATGGGCTCATCTGTACTGCTCAATAAAACAGTTGCATTGTCATCAAACCTGACATAAGAACCATCATTTCTTTTAATTTCTTTTCGGGTTCTCACAACGACAGCTCGAGATTTTTCACCTTTTTTAACCATACCATGTGGCAATGCCTGCTTTACGGTTACAAGAATTACATCACCAACTCTTGCGTATCTCCTTCTTGAGCCACCGAGTACTTTAAAGCAGAGCACTTCTTTTGCTCCCGTATTGTCTGCAACTTTCAACCTTGTCTCTGACTGAATCATTATTATTCTCTGATTTAATACTTAAAATTGCTTTACTCTTGACTATCCTTACTTACAACTTCTGAAACACGCCAACGCTTTTTTTTGCTTAGGGCTCTGCTGGCTTTGATTCTTACTTTATCATTCACTTGACAGCTATTGTTTTCATCATGTGCAAAAAACTTTTTCTTTATTTTGATATACTTTTTATAGACCGGATGTTTGACCCTTCGGGACACTTCCACAACAACAGTTTTATCCATAGCATTACTAACAACGACTCCATTCAAAACTTGCCTATATCTATTTTCATTCATAATCAATTCACTTCATTTGATATTCTAATATTTAGTTCGTACTCGCGTAAAATCGTTCTAATCTGAGCTATTTCTCTTTTTAAATCTCTAATCCGCAATGGGTTTTCTAACTGCTGAAGGGCTTTTTGAAACCTGAGATTCTCTAACTCCTCCATATTATCGATTAGTCTGCTTTTCAGTTCTTCAAGAGTCAATTCATTTAATTCAGACGATTTCATGTTCTTTTCCTTATCAACAATGCTTAGTGAGATTCTCTTCGTTCCACTATTTTTGTTTTAACAGGCAGTTTGTAACCTGCCAATTTAAATGCTTCTGCAGCAAGTTCCCTGTCTACTCCTTCGACTTCAAAGAGGATCCGTCCCGGTCTGACCACAGCTACCCAATGATCAGGTGCACCTTTACCTTTACCCATTCTAACTTCAGCAGGTTTTTTTGTCATGGACTTATCAGGGAAAATCCGTATCCACATTCTGCCTGTTTTCCTGATTTTACGAATGATTGTTATACGGGCAGATTCAATTTGTCTTGCCGTAATCCAACCACCTTCAATGGATTTCAGGCCAAAACTGCCAAATGCAACATGTGAACCCCGTGATGCTATTCCAGTGGGATAAACACGGTGCGGTTTTCTCCATTTTACTTTTTTCGGCTCTAACATCAGGTGGCTATCTCTCCATTATAAATCCATACTTTAATTCCGATGACACCATACGTTGTAAACGCTTCGGTGATTGCAAAATCAATATCAGAACGCAATGTCTGCAGAGGTACTTTACCTTCATGGAAATTTTCATTTCTAGCAATTTCAGCACCGCCAAGTCTTCCTGCTACTCTAATACGAATACCTTCCGCACCCATTCTCATGGTTGATTGAATCGCTTTCTTGACAGCTCTGCGATATGCAATTTTCTTAATAAGCTGGTGAGCAATATTCTCACCGACAAGTTTCGCGTCAAGTTCAGGTCTTTTTATTTCAGAAACATTCACCTTAACCTCGCCACCTGTTAGACTTTTTATTTCCTCTTTCAGGCGGTCCACTTCATCTCCTCCTTTTCCAATAACAATCCCCGGACGAGATGTATGGAGTGTTACTGTTATTTTTTTCTCTGTTCGGTTGATTTCAACCTTTGAAATTCCAGCATTAGGCAACCGTTTTGCAATATACCGCCTAAGGGTAAAATCCATGGATATAAAATTCGGAAAATTCTTATGATTTGCAAACCAAACAGAAGACCACGGTTTGTTTATTCCCAATCTAAAGCCAGTCGGATGTGTTTTCTGTCCCAAACTACTTCGTCTCCTTTGAAGATAATATAATGGTTAAATGACTTGTTCTGCGTCTAATCCTTGACACACGCCCCATTGAAGCTGCACGGAACCGTCTCATCATGGGTCCTCCGTCAACATAAGCCTCTTTGATGAACAAATTTTCCGGATCAACATTTTTTCCTTCCTCAGATTGAAGAAAATTGGATGCAGCGGAACGTACCGTATTTTCAATAACATTCGCAGCTTTGGGTTCAGAGAAATGCAGAAAATTCAGCGCCTTTTCAACATTCATCCCCCTGACGAGATCCAGCGTTTTTCGAATCTTTCGAGCAGATTGTCTAACATATTTTGTCCTAGCGACTGCTTCCATTATTTCCTCTTCCTGTCCCCTGAATGTATTCTAAATGTTCTTGTTGGTGCAAACTCTCCCAGAGTATGTCCTACCATATTTTCTGAAATAAAAACAGGGATAAACTGCTTACCATTATGAACTGCCAACGTAAATCCGACAAATTCAGGCATAATTGTACTTCTCCTTGACCAAGTCTTAATGACCTTTTTCGATTTAGTCTTTGCTAACTGCTCGACTTTTTTTAACAGTTTTTCATCAACAAAAGGCCCTTTTTTGACAGACCGGCTCATTATTTATTTCTCCTTTTAACTATATACATATCAGATTTTTTATTTTTCTTCCGGGTCTTATAACCTTTTGTCGGTTTTCCCCATGGAGTTACAGGATGTCTTCCGCCGGAAGATTTACCTTCGCCCCCTCCCATTGGGTGATCCACAGGATTCATGGCAACACCTCTTACTTTAGGTCTTCTTCCGAGCCAGCGGCTTCTGCCAGCTTTACCAAGTTTAATGGACTCATGGCTTTTGTTGCCAACTTCCCCAATTGTAGCTTTACAGTTTTCATCTACCATTCTTACTTCGCCAGAAGGAAGTTTCAAACTCACCATATGATCATCTTTTGCCATAATCTGAGCACCGGTACCGGCACTTCTTACAATCTGTCCACCTTTACCAGCAGTCAATTCAATATTATGTACCATCAAACCTGAAGGAATTTTTTTCAACGGCAGTGCATTCCCAACATTAAGGGGTACCGTTTCCCCGGAATGAACCGTATCATTTACCTTTAGTCCATAAGGTGATATAATATATCTTTTTTCTCCGTCTGCGTATTGCAATAAAGCAATTCGCGATGACCGATTGGGATCGTATTCAATTGAAATAACTTTAGCGGGAATATTATCTTTTCCTCTCTTAAAATCAATTACCCGATATTTTCTCTTATGCCCACCACCCCTGCGTCGCATAGTTATTCTACCAAGATTGTTTCTACCTCCTTTTTTCTTGAGAGGTTGTAATAGACTCTTCTCAGGTGTTGATCGTGTAATCTCTTCAAAGGTAGAAACAGTCTTATGTCTCTGCCCAGGAGTAACAGGTTTTAGTGTTTTTACCGGCATAATTAACTCGTTATCTCAGATTCATAAAGATCAATCGTAAATCCTTCTTGTAGTGTTATAATGGCTTTTTTCCAGTTTGGCCGTCTTCCTGACGTTCTAATAGGCCTTCCGCCGCTTCTTATCGTCATTTGTTTCTGTTTCCCACGTACATTCATTGTCCGAACTTTTTCAATTTCTACATTAAACTTGTTTTCTACAGCTTTTTTGATATCAATTTTATTCGCTCGTACGTCCACCTGAAACGCATATTTCCTTTCAGTGTCCTGAAGCTGATGCATTTTTTCAGTTAGAATAGGTCTCAACAGGATATTTCTATGGCTCATTTATTTGCCACCTTTAAGGAGTCATTTATTTTTTTAATTCCCATTTTATCAAAGAGCAGCACATCACAATTCATCATGTTATAGGTAGATGCAGATTCAGCAGAGTACACATACACATTAGGCAAATTTCTTGTTGAAAGAAGAACATTTTTATCAATCTTTTCAGGAAGAAAAACAACCTTCTTCTGGTCAATATTCAAATTTTTTAACACATTTAAGAAATTTTTCGTATTTGGAGCATCAAATTGAATCTCATCAATAACCATTATTTCCTTATCATTAGCCCGTTGACTGAGAACGCTTCTCCGCGCCAATCTTTTCATTTTCTTAGGTAGATTATATTGATAATTTTTTGGCTTTGGTCCGAAAGTAACACCTCCACTTCTCCACAATGGAGACCGGATGGTACCAGCTCTTGCCACGCCACGCCCTTTTTGACGCCACGGTTTTCTTCCGCCACCTCTTACTTCTGACCGGGTTTTTGTTGAATGCGTGCCACTTCTACTGTTTGTCATTTCAGACACAACAGCTCGGTAGATAACATCTTCAACAATGGCTATCTTGAACACCGAATCATCAACTTTGACTTTCGAAGATTCCTCGCCTGTAATTTTATGTACTTTTAACTGCATTTTACTTAAATACCACGACTATTCCATTTTTTGCGCCAGGAACAGATCCTTTCACATATAAAAAATTGTTTCCTCTGTCAACTTTTACAATTTTGAGGTTTTTAACAGTAACTGTATCATTCCCTTGTCTTCCCGGCATTTTCATCCCTGGCCAGACCCGGGATGGGTAAGACGACTGACCAATAGAACCACCCGCTCTAATTTGGTCTGATTTACCATGACTTTTAGGACCACCGCTAAACCCATGTCGCTTAACGACCCCAGAGAATCCTTTTCCTTTGGAAATGCCTCGAACCAAAACAGAATCACCTTCCTTAAACATTGAAACAGTTAATTCCTGTCCAAGTTTTGGAAGTCTGCTTGCTTTCATTTTGAATTCCATAAGGTGTATTTTTGGCGAAGTCCCTGATTTGCTAAAGTGACCATTCATCGGTTTATTGCTTTTTTTCTGTTCCAACTCGCCATAACCCACCTGGATAGCATTATAACCATCTGTCTCTTCGGTTTTCACCTGAGTGATAACGCAAGGTCCTGCTTGAATAACAGTAACAGGAATGCTGTACCCGTATGAATCAAAGATACTCGTTATTCCTACTTTTTTCCCTAATATTCCAGTCATAATTACGATGTCTTTATTTCAATATCTACGCCGGCTGAAAGGTCTAATTTCATCAATGCATCCACTGATTTCGGTGAAGCATTCAAAATTTCAATCATCCGTTTGTGGATTTTGGTTTGGAACTGTTCTCTTGACTTTTTGTCCACATGCGGTGACCTAAGCACCGTGTAAATTGTTCTCTTCGTAGGAAGAGGAATAGGTCCGCATACAATGGCACCTGTGGACTTGACCGTCTTGACAATCTTTTTCGTAGATTTGTCGAGCAGGATATGATCGTATGCTTTTAACTTTATTCTAATTAATTGTCCAGCCACCGATAAACTCCTTATTCAACTACCTGTGTTACCACACCTGCACCTA
>CAYXUG010000019.1:0-26741 GCA_964468655.1 uncultured bacterium
AGTAAGTGGCAACATATTCGGGGATTGGATAACATCGAACTGGAGACCGCCAACCTCATCTGTTAGATTTTCAAGGTTAAATGAAAGGGCAATATCGCTCGTATATGCATCCACTTCCATATCATTCACTGATAAGACATTCTGACCCATCAATAAAAATGGAAGACACAGTAGTATTGAAATAAAGACATTACGTTTTTTCATGATTTCTCCATATTTGATTTATTTATATTTTAGTTGTTAAAGTCTTATTAACGATAATTTTTTACTTACTACTCACCAAGTTCGGAGTAACATTACCCTAAAGTAAACCAATATAAAGCTATTAATTTCCTAAAAGGGAGTCGAAAATACATAATTTAAAACAATAGTCATAAGAAATTTTTGGATTCGAAATTTGCTTGATTAAGCAGCTCCATGGCATTTTTTATACTTCTTGCCACTTCCGCATGGACAGGGTTCATTCCGACCCACTTTTTGTTCCACTTTTACTGGTTTAGGTTTCCCAGGTTGGACTCCTCTTTGAGCTTGTTGAGGGGATTGTCCACGATCTTGAGCCGCAAATCCCATCCCGACTGTATCTGCATGCTGTGTCTGAACGGCACCAGCCGGTCTCCTGCCCCGGACTTCGGGTGCTTGGTCCATTCCCTGGAGCTGAGTTCTATATAACCGCTTTATTGTCTCACGGTTCACATCCGTTAAAAATTCAATAAACAATTCAAATCCTTCAGACTTGTATTCAAGCAGAGGATCTTTTTGACCGTAGGCACGAAGATTAATTCCTTCCCTGAGCTGGTCCATGCTGTAAAGATGGTCTTTCCACTTTTCATCAATGGTCCGAAGAACAACATATCTTTCGAATGCGCGCATAATTTCTTGCGGTACAAGACTTTCCCTTGCTGTATAAATGGCTTGGGCACGATCTCTAATCAATCCTAAAAATTCATCGGAATTTGAGCAGTCATTGAATTCATCATCCATATTGATTGTGAATGATGAGGCAAGTTCATTTTCCAATGATTCATAATTCCACTCTGCCACATCTGCTTGTCCATTGGAATGCTCATCCATGATATCTTCAATATATTCACCCATTATAGAATAAATTTCTTCCCTGATATCTTCATTTCTTAAAGCATTGGAACGACGGTCATAAACCACCTCCCTCTGCTGATTCATTACATCATCATATTCCAAAAGTCGTTTCCGGATGGAGAAATTTCTTGCTTCCACCTTTTTCTGCGCCCTCTCAATCGAACGTGTGACCATGGCATGTGTAATCACCTCACCTTCCTCCACGCCGAGACGATCCATAATATTTGCGATACGATCGCTGCCGAACAACCGCATGAGGTCGTCTTCCAAACATAAATAAAATTGTGTTGAGCCAGGGTCGCCCTGTCTGCCGGACCTGCCTTTCAACTGGAGATCAATCCTTCTCGCTTCATGTCTTTCAGTGCCAATGATGTGCAGACCCCCAACCTCTGTCACGCCTTCGCCAAGTTTGATGTCTGTACCTCGTCCTGCCATATTTGTTGCAATCGTTACAGCGCCTCTTTGCCCTGCCCGAGCAACGATTTCAGCTTCACTCTGATGCTGCTTGGCATTCAACACATTGTGGGGAATTCCTCTTCGTTTTAGCATTCGGGAAATGGTCTCTGAAACTTCAACGGTAATTGTACCTACCAATGCCGGTTGACCTCTTTGATGGCAGTCGGCAATTTCATCTAGTACCGCGTTATATTTTTCCCGCTTGGTTTTATAAATCAGATCATTATTATCTTCCCTGATGCACGGTTTATGGGTAGGTATTACCATTACATCAAGACCGTAAATGGAGTGAAGTTCTTCTGATTCCGTTTCAGCCGTACCTGTCATGCCGGAAAGTTTATTATACAGGCGGAAGTAATTCTGAATGGTAATGGTCGCTAACGTTTGTGTCTCCCGTTCGATACGGACATTCTCCTTCGCTTCCAGCGCCTGATGGAGTCCTTCACTGTACCTTCTGCCGGGAAGAACACGGCCTGTGAACTCATCCACGATCATCACCTTCCCCTCCTGAACAACATAATCCACATCCTTTTCATAAAGAGAGTAAGCTCTTAAGAGTTGGGATATATTATGAATCTGTTCGCTCTGACTGCTGTGGAGAAGGCGCACCTTTTCAGACTCTTTTTGTTTATCACCTTCACTCAGAGATTCATTTGAATCTATCTCGTGCAGCATTTCACCCAAATCGGGGATCACAAACATTTCGGGATTATCAGGTGATATGGACTGCCGCCCCTTTTCAGTTAAATCAATAACATGGCTTTTTTCATCAATACTGAAATAGAGGTCATCATCTACCTCATGCAGTTTTTTGTCCCTCATATATTCGGACTCCACCTGATGGGCAAGTTTTTTGGGGGTTCCTTCCTGATACAGTTTTTGCAGTTTCCTGTTTTTGGGTGCTCCTCTGCTTGCTTGAAGAAATTTATACCCTGCATCAGATTCTTTACCTTCACTTAACAATTTATCCGCTTCACTGACGATCTGATTCACAAGACTTGTCTGCATCCTGACCAGCTTTTCCACAACCGGTTTCATTTCCTTGTATTTTGAGTCAACGGGATGGTCAACCGTGCCGGAAATAATAAGCGGTGTTCTCGCTTCATCAATAAGTACACTGTCCACCTCATCAACAATAGCATAAAAATGACCTCGCTGAACCTGTTCATCAGCAGTCAGAGCCATGTTGTCTCTTAAGTAATCAAATCCAAATTCATTGTTGGTGCCATAGGTAATATCACACTTATACACTTCCCGTCGTTCATTATTGTCCATCTGATTCAGAATGTTTCCAACAGTTAATCCCAATCGTTCATAAATTTTCCCCATCCATTCAGAATCCCTTTGGGCGAGATAGTCATTCACCGTAATAATATGGACTCCCTTTCCCGTTAACGCATTAAGGTAAATGGGCATGGTTGCAACCAATGTTTTTCCTTCACCTGTTTTCATCTCAGCCACTTTTCCCCTGTGCAGCACAACAGCGCCAATTAATTGAACGTCGTAGGGAATCATATCCCAGGTTACTGCTTGGCCCACCACTTTCCATGACTCACCGGTTAGGCGGCGACAGGTATCCTTGACCATTGCAAATGCTTCGGGCATAATTTCATCCAACATTTCCTTTTCGGATTGCATGACAAAATCTTCCCGCTCACTTCCCTTTAAATTCTGTTCATCTGCCAAATGACCCGATTCATCCCGGGTCACCTTCAGCATTTCCTGAAATTCACGGGTACGGGCTACTAAATCTTCGTCGCTTTTCTCCTTGAGAAGTTCGTAGAAAGTATTGATTTCTTCTACCATGGGAAGCAATGTCTTGCTCTCCCTTTCCGACTTTGTGCCGAACAATTTTTGAATTACTCCCATTTTACCTTCCCACTAAAATTCTTTTTGCATTGAATTCGGAAATTCCCGCTTTTGCAATTTTTTGTGATGCCTTATATACATCGTATAAAATACGTACGAATTCGATTGTACCCCATTCTTCATCATAGATGACATAACAAGTCCGGGGGTCAAAATCCCTTGGCTGACCTACACTCCCGACATTTACAATATATCGTTTTGTTTTATCGAGAAAAATTAATCCTTCCCTGTATATACGATCGTATCCGTCTACAGTATATAATCCTGGGATGTGCGCGTGTCCCACAAAGCAAATCTTACCGTCAAAATGAGGAAACTGACGTCCTGCCTGAAGCGTGTTAGAAACATATTTCCACTGTTCAGGTTTATCAGGAGTACTGTGAACAAAAAACATTGTTTCCATAGTAGATGTAAGCTCAAGCTCACCAAGATACATTTTATGCCTTTTAAGAATATTTTTAGATGTCCATTTTGCAGATGCCTGTGCGTCTGAATTGAATAGAAGGTATCCATTTCCTTTTGAAGCAACATGATCATGGTCCCCTCTCAGACAGACATCAAATATTTCCTTAACGGTATCAATGCAGTACTTCGGTTCAACACCGTAATCCACCAGATCTCCAAGACAATAAGTCTTGTCAATGGAGTGCTTCTCGATGGATTCTATGACTCCATCCAGCGCTTCTTTATTGGCGTGAATGTCTGATATAACAGCGATACGCATTATTGGTTATTTCAATAAAACCATCCGTCTACTCCCGACATGTCGGGATACGCCGGACAAGTCTTTCCTATTTTAGAAGAACCATTTTCCGTGTGAGTTGATTTCTGTTTGAAGTTAATCTGTAGATATAAACACCACTTGCCACATTGGATGCATCCCAGATTACGCGGTGGTTTCCGGATTCCAGTTGTTTGTTTATTAATGTCTCCACCAATCGGCCTGTGATGTCAAATATCTGTAAAGACGTCTTTCGACTGGGGGATTGCTCCACAACAAAATTAATGGTGGTGATGGGATTAAACGGATTGGGATAATTCTGATGAAGTGCAAATTCAAGAGGGATGGACGTTTTTTCTTTCTTTGTCAGAATTATATATTGAACCGGTCCATCTATTATGATTGATTTAGATCCGTCCAATACATGCGATGTTAGATAACTCTCATCATCTACTGAGGAAGTACGTCCTAATCCCTCAACAATTTGCAATACCCAAGCAGCTTCTTCATCGGTTAAATCACCTTCTACAGTAGCAGTAATAGGCCATGCATTGTTTCTGACATGAATTGTATCTTGGTTAGCAGCCAGCTTTTTATCCTGGGTAAACCGTGTATCAAAAGTGTTTTCATCAAATTCCGGAATGGGAGGGAGTGTAACCCGGGGGATTTCCTGTTCAGGTATCTCTATCCCGAAATAGAGGCGGCAGGTTTTGTTGTCTGCATTGGTTAGTTTAAGGCAGTGAGCATCTTCCAGAATACTTGATAAAGTCGGTTCATCTTCATTGGGAGGGAAAAATGAGGTAATCGTGATTTCACCATCACCGCTTGCTCTCACCCAGTATCCTTTTCCCGGTTCTATCTTGTCTGATGGAACATAGCTGACGTTATATTCATAAAGTGTTCCTTCAAGCAGCACATTATCAGGATCATAAATATTTTCAAAATAGACTGTTTCAGATACACCTGAAATAAGGTTATACCCTTCATTAACCGAAACATTGACAGTCGTAAAAGGTGATCCTCCATATCTGAAACTGACATCCTCATCATACCGGATCCAATACCCTCTCCCTATTTCAAGATTGGCTGTAGAAGTGTAACTTCCGTCTTCATAGGTATAAGCAAAGGATTCTGATGTTCCCGGGAACAGGTCAGAAATATGTGACGATTCATTTTCTAACGGCAACCCCACAAGATTCCATCCTTCTGATAGCTCCATATTAAGATGGTGATGGTAAAAAGCGCCCATGTCAGCTACAGTCCCATCTGGGTCTAAAGGAGAATCGGGATCGCCGGCATCGACACTTGGGCTGTACAATTGAAGTGTAAAATTATTATTTTGTGGTTCATTAAATAAAGGGTCACCTTCAATTATATTATTTCCAAATGGGTACCATAACTGATAGTTATTATCAAATAGATTATAAGAAAAATCAATATTATTGAGATTATCGTCAGTTGTGTTAATGATTATATTACTGGATTCATTACCTCCAAACACAGAATTTTTCACTGAAATAAAATATTGAGACAAGTCCGGTGGATTACCCAAACCCAAATCTGCGTCAAACAGTAAACTGCTGTTATAAAACGTAGAATTGTTAATATTAACGGACATATCAATATTATTGTTTTCACCAAAATTCCAATAATAGTAAAGTCCGCTAAAAGAGCAGTTAGAGAATACAACATGATCTAAGGTTATGATTCTATCTGCATCCCCCATATACATTTCAATGCCATTATATGCGCCATCAATGTTACAATAACTCATATTTATCTCCTGATGGTGTTCATCGTCCAGGATAATACCGGGCCATTTTTCACCAGGGACTTCGCTGTAGAAATTAATACGGTTATTTTCTGATCCTTCAGCAATTAGGGCACCGTCAATTTTTATCCTGAACCCTTCATATCCATAAATAGAGGATTTACAGGGTATGTCTGCTCCGGCGGGGATAATAAGTGTTTCATTTTCAGGTACAGTTTAACAATATTTAGATTATTTACCTTATCATAAATTGCATTTATTACTGAACTTTCATGGAAAACCACCAATCGATAAGACAAATCACCGGGATAATCTGGATCTTCGAACACATTCGCATCCGTTGTCTCCCACCCCACGACTCCATAAATGCCATCCTGCGTAGCCATATACGGCGCACGGAGGGAGTAGATGGGATCAGTGTCGTTAAATAATGGATTTTGATTCAAGAACACCTCATAGGAGCCGTCCACTACCTCCACCCAGTCGGTGCCGGTCTGGACCCACTGTTCAGGGTCATCTTCTTCGGGGTTTTGAATGTACCAGGGGTCCTGGATGGCAATAGGAACTCCCACGTCGTTGGTTAGCACCACGGTTTCCTGAAAATCAAAATTGGCGTTGAGACCTTCTTCTACATGATCAATTGTCATTTCAAAATTGGCCTTTTCCAGTAGATAATCTTCATTGCTATCATTCCATTTTAAATGCCGTTCACCCTGCAATGTATGATTATTTGTACGCACCGTGTAAGAATCATTTGTAATCACCGGCACAGGGTCAGAATCAGACTCCACATCTTCAAAATCCATATCTGGGGTATCCAAATTGTATAGACTTAATGTTCCGCCCAGATTACTGGTCGGATTTCCACTATGCCGGTTTGCCAATACTACATCAATAAGCGAAAGTTTTGCGATCCTGGTACCTTTTCCGTGCGTTGAGCTATTTTTATATTGAGAAGTAAACCAAAATGTATTGCCGTCATCAGGATCAACTGACATGCTGGCATAGTCTCCCCAACGATTAGAATAGGTTTGCGAATAATCTCCATCCCATATAATGGTTTCTTCAACATCCATTTCGTTGAGGGGTGCAGCATTGGTTTGTCCACAGTACCGAATTCCTGGATAGGTGGAAGAACCATCGGAAACGGAATAACCCATGGCGATTTCTCCAATATCATTCATGGCTATGCTGGGACACCAGCGACTGATATTATCAGGGTTATAAGTGCCCTGTTGAACAATTGACCAATCGGAACCTGTATTTTCAAGTTCATACCACCGAATTGCTGCTTCCGTGGCTGATTCCGCAATTGTATGTGTACAAACAATTTTTTGTGTGCCGTTAAAATTCCTGTATTGAGCACGATGCATTAGAATTTGGGAAAGAGCACATAATTTTTGTGAAGTTCCCGGTTGAGGAATATTGTTCCAGCTACTATTAAAATTTCCACTAAAAGAATTGACATTCAATGTTTGTGTACGAGAAAACGTTGAGTTTGATGGTGTTGTCCAATCCACCTGAAGTTCGTAAATATAAAGGGCATCAGCAGGATTTCCCTGATCATCATCGGCGATGGTGATAAACTGACCCGGTGTGCCTGTAGGCGCCCAGGAACCATCGTTATCAAGAGGTAAGATGCAGTGAATCCCATCGAAAGTCGATGGACGGTTGGGATTATCAAACGCGATCATAGTCGGATCTGAATCACCTTGTATCATCGCGTCTCTTTCAAGAACATATACATCATCCCCATAGGGAGTGTTTGTTGCCATATAGTATCCATCATGCCAAATTCCAAATTTCGGGTAATCAGGCATATCATCAGCATCAAACGACCAGCTATACCAGGTGCCGGTGGGGTCGCTACTTGTGGAAACTGCAATCAAAATGTAATCATTGGCATTGCATATTGATAGTTCAGCGTAAAACCATCTCTCTGCATTTTCATCCCACAAAACAATTGGATCACCGCTATTACAGTTTGCACCTGGAAGGGATGAATCAAAAATAGCGTTTAAATTTGATGGACCGGCAACGATGGATCCATCAGATTTGTCAAAGATAGCGTAAGTCTTATTCACGGTTTGAAAGTAATAGCTACCATTAACGTCACCATTAGCATCAGGAGGATATGAGTTGGTATTCTGACCCGCAAAGTTGTCTAATAGATGGCTTGTTAACAATCCCTGTTGTAATTGTTCGGCGGGATCAATGGGTAGATTGCTATAATCAGGTGGCTGTATATTGGGGTTGATTTCACCGTTAATAAAATTCTCTTCCGGGGGAAAATCAGTATATGAAACTACCGGATTATTGCTCAACGGGCCGGAAACAGCAAATCCTGCCGGTTGACTTATCAAGGTAGGAAAGACTACCTCTTGTGCTGATAATTGGCAAACAATTATCAGTACCACGAATCCCATAATGCTGAGATTTATTTTCCAATCACGAGAATTCATAACATATCTCCTTTTCTTTTTTTCCTGTCCGATCAGCCTTAATCTCAAAAACGAGAAATGGCTCGTCCAAGGTTTGTTAATTACCTGCAAGCAGGTCTCTTTTTCGGTTACGTCCCGGTAACGACTGCCTTGAAAACCGAAGTTACCTGGTCGTTCTTGTTCATTATCCTAGTCCACTGGATAATCTTTGATTGTTTTTACTCATGATATCCTTTGACTACTAAAGCACCTTCCCACCAATTGAAATAACCGACCATTACAACCAAGTTTCCATTATAATCACTTCCATTAAGTGCCCGCTGTGGATACATGTCGCTTATTTCTTGACTGTAATAATAAGTGCTGCCATTGAAATGAATGTATTTAAAACCTGATCCTGCAAAGAATATGTCATTAGTTGATTTTACATTAACACTCTTAAAGGCACTCTGATGCATATGTGATTTTGTATTATTAATTAAAATTGAATCTTGATTTACAAAGTTATATTTCCAAAGTCCTGCTGAAGATGGAAGATAAACAGTATCCTGCAGTACACCTACACCCCAAACCCAACCAACATTTCCATCTTGGGGAAGTGATCCTTCGGTATAATATAAGGTATTCCATATTCCATTAGTCATTTCCAGCACAACACAAGGTGCGGGTAAAGTAGAATTCCACCCTACAGCAAACACACACTCACCATCCGGAGTCCCATCAATATCAAGCAAGTCCACATCCGTCCCACTCTCCATCTGATTAAAACTAACCCCGTCGTAGTGGACAATGGAACCGTTATCGCCCACAAAGTAGAGATTAGACGGGGCAGTTCCCCAAATTGCTTCACCCACACACACACCAGGCATCCCCATATTGTTGAGATGATATAATGTCCATTCGATACCATTCCAGTGTAATGGAAAACAATGGGATGTTACCCAAATATCGTCCTCTGAAAAATAATGAATACTGTATAAGTCTAGAGTATTGCTATATATGCCCATCAACTCCCACTCACTCCCATTCCAATGAGCAGCATTATATTCCATGGTATCCGTCTCAATATTGCCCACCACCAACACATTGTTCTCATCAATAATCGCTACATCATTCAGATAGCTGCCGTACCCACCCAGCGTATCAATCTCCCACACAAAGTTGTGGCTGGTTGTGTCTAAAAGGCATTTTGTTCCGTCTTCATTCCAGTGGTAACCGTCTTCACATTCACAGTCGCCATCCACTTCAATCTCGTGAGCACCACATTCAAGTTCATTGTCCGGTTCTTCAGGGCAGGCGGTGAAAAGAACAACTAATATTATTGATAAGGTAGTCAGATAATTAATTATCTTCATTTCAGTAAAATCATCTTTCTGATTTTAAAAGTATTCTTCTTGAATTGCTCTCGCTATAAAGTCTTCAGGTAGTGAAGTTTTATGCCCATTAAAATTAAATACCAAGTTGCTGCCGCCAAACAAACAGAGTGGAGAAATAACGATGATTATGAGTTTATTCAATTCTAAATCCTCTTGCTATTATTGCAATTGCTCATTGCTCTTAATACTCCAGTCATGGTTCTCTCCTCCTTCAGTTATACATCTGTTTGATTTCTTTTCAACGGTATCCCCTAATAACAAAACCTTGCCAAGTATCATAAATGATTCCAACGGCTACCATTATCTCGAACGTAGCCGAAATCCCATAAATCGTCCCCATATCAGGGAACTGATAGCCTTGGAACGTTGAGCCGTTATAGTGCCACATTCTCGTAAAGTGACCTGCGTAATAAAAATCATTGTGACTGTTGCCGGAAACAACCTCTAATTCAGACGTTGGATCGGAAGTCTCCCCATACCAGAAACATTCCCCTTGAGTATCCTTTGAACAGCGGTACAATCCCGCTTGTGTCACAACCCACAGACTGTCGGGGTCATCGGTATAGACCCCCCGGATGCGCCCATTTATTCCGTCGTGATAATCTTCCACAAAATCATCTCCTTCCAAGACCTTCGTTAAAGTTGTCCCATCATAGTGCAAGAGAACCGTTATCACTTCGTCTTCCCTGTACCCGCTCGCTGATCCACACGTTGTCGGGTCCTGTCCCTGTGATGGAGTTTAGGTCAACCTCCGTCCCGCTCTCCATCTTAACGAAGTTAAGCCCGTCGTAGTGGACAATGGAACCATTTCCCCCGACAAAATACACGTTGTTTGAAGATGTACCCCAAATAGCATTAATAATAAACCCCCCTGGATAATCATCAATAGCTGGTGTGAATTTATAATACGTTTCTCCGTTATAATAAATAGGCAAAGACCCAAATCCAAACCATATTGCATTTTCCGAAAAGCTATAAATAGATTGGATACTTAAAAAAACACCTGAAGGGGGGGGGTGCAATTCTAATCAGCTCCCACTCACCTCCATTCCAGTGTGCTGCATTGAACTTTCCGCTATCGTCTTCGATTTCTCCTACCACCCACACATTGTTCTCATCAATAATGGCCACGTCATAAAGCCAGTTAGACCCATCTGGGCTACCCAGCGTATCAATCTCCCACACAAAGTTGTGGCTCGTAGTATCGAGGCAGCAGTCAGTAGAATCTGAACCGCAAATGTGGTAACCATCGGGGCATTCGATTGGGTCGTCCGGAGGTGAGTCGGGGTCTTGTTGGCAGGTAGTGAAAAAGATAACCAAAATAATAGATGAAGTAGTCAGATATTTACTTTTTTTTATCATAAAAGTTGGAACACATTATTTGTTATTACCTTTTTGGTTCGATAACGAATGATAAAACGAATCCAGAATCCCATTCACAAATCCGCCGCTTTCCGCAGTACTGTATTTTTTTGCAATTTCCACCCCTTCCGTAATGGATACCTTCGGAGGAACATTTTTCATATATTGCATTTCCACAATCATTATTTGAAGCACAAGACGGTCAATAAGGGCGATTCTTTCATAGTCCCAGTTTTCCAGTCTTGAAATTATTTCATCTGTTGCCCACGATTGATGTTCTACTGTAATTGTAAACAGTTTTTTCACATAATCCTCAACATCTGTTTCTATTTCAAATGTGTTTTTAAGATCTGTGATAATTTTATTACAGGGTTCACCACTGCATTCACGGGCATACAGAGCCATCAATACCAATTCCCGGGCATAGCGTCTGTCTTGAGCTTTGGTCATTCGAAACTTTAATTTAGACCGTAATCCGGATTAATGCAAAAAATTGTACATCATCTAATTAAGGTAAGAGGAACTACAACATTGTTAGAGTAATGGATAAACCCACCCATAAGGATCATCACATTCCTCACGCTGGATGGCGAGAATTTTGGATCTTAGTTTTTTTGTTAATGGACCCATTTCACCATCTTGAATCTGGGACCGGCCATCGTCAGTATCAATTTTTCCAATGGGTGTTACGACAACAGCTGTTCCGGTGCAGAATACTTCGTCTGCGTTCAAAACTTCATTTACTGTCAAATCACCCTCTTCCACAGTTATCCCAAATTCATTTTCACAAAGATATATGACTGAATTTCGTGTGACTCCCGGTAGAATTGAACCACAGAGACGCGGTGTTTTCAACACATTACCTTTAAATACAAACAGGTTAGCAGACCCTACTTCTTCCACATTATTTTCGTTTGCTGCATTCAGGTAGATGACTTCGTCGTAACCCCTTTCCTTTGCCAGTTTTTGAGGATACAGGGATGAGGCATAGTTCCCGATGGCTTTTGCATTCCCGGTTCCCTTTGGTGCGGCACGATGGAAATATTTTGTAATTTTCAAATAAAGAGGTTTAATGTCACTTTTGAAATAGGGACCCACAGGAGAAACATAAATTAAAAAGGTATAGGAAGGCGCCGGCTTTACGCCAAGGACCGCTCCTGATCCTAAGAGAAGAGGCCTGATATAAAGACTCCCTTTACCAACAGGCGGGATGTAATCTTCGTTATCTCTTACAACGTCTTCCACTGCGTGAAGGAACAGCTCTTTAGGTACCGCCGGCATGCAGAGCCGCTCTGCAGAATTATACATTCTTTTTGCATTCATGTCAGGACGGAAGATAACTACCCTGTCCTTTATGGTGTGGAATGCTTTCATTCCTTCAAATACTCCCTGACCGTAATTCAGCACGCCGGCTGCCGGTGAAAGACTGAGATTGCCATACGGAACTAAATCACCCCTTTGCCACTCTTCTCCCATATTGCTCGTTGCTACATACATACTTCTGGTGGGAGTAATGCTGAAAGTTAACTCATCCCAATTCATTTTATCGGTTATTTCTGTTTCCATTGTGTCCTCTAATATTTCCATTTTATCCTCCTAATATTGATCTTGCAATGACAAGTTGTTGAATCTCTGATGTTCCCTCATATATCTGAGTAATTTTTGCATCACGCATGAGACGTTCTACGCCGTACTCATGCATGTAGCCATATCCGCCGAAAATTTGAACACATTCTGTCGCCGCTGACATGGCAACTTTTGAAGCATACCATTTTGCCATTGCCGAAGCTTGTGAATATGATTTTTTGTTATCCTTGAGCCAGGCAGCATTATGCGTTAATAATCTTGCAGCTTCAATTTCTGTTGCCATGGTGGCTATCTTTTCCCGAATTGCGCCGAAACTGCCAATGGACTTTCCGAATTGTTTTCGTTCATTTGCATACTTGACCGATTCATCCAGAGCTGCCTGGGCAATTCCCAGCGCTTGGGAGGCAATTCCGATTCTGCCGCCGTCCAGCGTTTTCATGGCAATTTTGAATCCGTCTCCCTCATTTGCAATTCTGTTTTCAATGGGAATTTGACAATTATCAAAATACAATTCGCACGTGTCCGATCCCCTGATTCCGAGTTTATTTTCTTTCTTTCCTGTTGAAAATCCGTCGACTCCTTTTTCAATTATAAATGCTGAAATCCCCTTGTGACCAACTTTTTTTTCGGTTACTAAAAAGGCAATCACAACATGGGAAGAAATTCCATTTGTTACCCAGTTTTTCGTTCCATTAATGGTGTATGACTCTCCGTTTTTATCCGCAAAGCACCGAAGATTGGATGCATCCGAACCCGCCTGCGGTTCACTCAGGGAAAAGGCACCGAGCATGTCACCTTCAGCAAGTTTGGTGAGGTATTGTGATTTTTGAGAATCATTCCCCCAATCCAGCAACAGTTGGCAAACAAGCGAATTGTTCACAGACATTATCACTCCCGCAGACGCATCCACCCGGGAAATTTCTTCCATGGCAAGTGAATAGCTTACTGAGTCAAGTCCCGCGCCGCCCCATTCTTCCGGCACCATCATTCCCATGAATCCAAGTTCCGCCATCTTTTCCACCTGTTCCTTAGGAAAAATCATTTTATCATCCCTCTTTAAAACACCGGGACGGAGATATTCCTCAGCAAAATCCCGTACTGTCTGCCGAGTTAACATTTGCTCATTTGTGTGTTCAAACATCGTTTAATTTCTCTCAATAATAACCGCAGAAGCTTCACCGCCAGCGATACAAATGGTAGCGCATCCATGTTTTGCATCACGGATTTTCATGGCATTCAGGAGTGTAACCAGAATCCGCGCTCCGCTGGCGCCAATGGGATGCCCAAGGGCAACAGCTCCGCCATAAATATTCACCTTATTGTAACTTAAATCAAGCTCTTTCATCACAGATAGGACAACCGTGGAAAATGCTTCATTTATTTCAAACAAATCAATATCGGATTTAGTCAATTCTGCTTTTTGCAGCACGTGTTGGACCGCCTTAACGGGAGCTGTTGTAAACCATTCGGGGTCCTGCGCAGCGGATGCTTGAGCTACAATGGTAAATTCAAAATTCACTCCCAATTCATCTGCTTTTTTTTTACTCATTAAGACTAGCGCAGCAGCGCCGTCATTAATTTTTGATGCATTGGCCGCTGTTACAGTCCCGTTCTTTTCAAACGCCGGTTTTAAAGTTGTCATTTTATCAAAATTTGCTTTTTGGGGTTCTTCATCCTCAGCTATTATTGATCTATTTCCTTTTCTATTTTCAATTTCTACTCCAACAATTTCCTGTTTGAAGATGCCGTTATTTTTCGCATTTTGAGCGCGGGTGTAGGATTCTCTCGCAAACGTATCCTGATCATCCCGTGAGAATTTGTATTTTGCGGCACACAGTTCAGCGCAATTACCCATGTGTTTATCATTATAGACATCCCACAGACCGTCCAAAATAACGCTGTCCTGCAACTTTTGGTGCCCTAACCGGAATCCGCTTCTTCCTTTAAGAACAAGATAAGGTGCAAGACTCATATTTTCCATACCGCCGGCAACGATCACTTCCGCATCGCCCGTTTGAATTGCCTGGGTCCCGAGCATAACAGCTTTCAGTCCTGAACCGCACATTTTATTAATGGTCAAACATTCCACTGAATCCGGGAGTCCTGCGTAAAGTGCTGCCTGTCTTGCAGGCGCCTGCCCCAAACCAGCGCTCAACACATTTCCCATGATCACTTCATCAACATCATTACCGGAAATTTGGGCTGATTCCAAAGCTGCGCTTATGGCGGTTTTACCTAATTCAGATGCCGGGATATTACTCAGCACGCCCTGAAACGCCCCGATGGGAGTTCGTTTATATCCTGCGATAACCACAGAGTTCATTTAATCTTTTCCACCTTTTTCACCGTTATTTTCATCACTGTACGCTTTTATGATATTCTTCACCAGCCGGTGACGGACCACATCATTTTCAGTAAAATAGACAAATCCGATTCCATCAATATTTCTTAAAATTCGTTCTGCCTGAAGCAGTCCGGATTCTTCTTTGGAAGGTAGATCAATTTGAGTGACATCGCCATTTATAATTGCCCGGGAATTTGGTCCCAAGCGGGTGAGAAACATCTTCATCTGAGTTGTTGAGCAGTTCTGAGCTTCATCAAGAATGACAAATGCATTACTTAAAGTCCGCCCCCGCATATAGGCAAGCGGAATCACTTCAATCTGTTTTTTTGAAGTTAACGATTTTAATGTTACGGTAGGCAGCATATCATGGAGAGCATCGTAGAGCGGTGCCAGGTAGGGATCAATTTTTTCTCTTAAATCGCCGGGGAGAAACCCGAGACGTTCCCCTGCCTCCACTGCTGGTCTCGAAAGAATAATCCGCTTCACTTCCCTGTTTTTGTAGGCAGCAAGCGCAAAAGCAACAGCAAGATAGGTCTTCCCCGTTCCAGCTGGTCCAATAGCAAAATTGAATTCGCTTTCTTTGCTCATTTTAAAAAACCGCCTCTGACCTTCCGTCCGGGTTGTAACGGCACCATCCTTTGTGTAAAGAATTACAGATTCCTGCCCGTTTTTGGAACCATGTTCACCTTCCGAAACTAATGCAATCAGGGATTTAACATCCGATTCATTCAAGTGGTTTTTTCTGGTGTAGGTTTTCATCATTTCCTGCAGGATTTCTTCCACTAGGTTAATTTCTAATTTTTTCCCTTCCAGATGAACGGTGGTACCTCTGAGAAGAATTTTACAGCTGAATGCAGATTCAATCAATCGAAGGTTACTGTCCCCAGCTCCGGTTATTCCTACCGGATCTGTAACTTGCAGGTCAACTGTTTTTTTCATTTCTTGGTTTCAAGTTTAAAAGCAGACTTAATACTAAATTTTAATCCTAAAATGTTGTGGAGGAAAATCGATTACAAATAATAAATATATGGTGTAAAGCACAAGCGAAAGTAAACAAATTGCAGTATGATAATCAAGGTGATTCAAATGCAGTTTCAGAACATCTTTTTTCTGTTAAAAAGGTTTACGTAAATTTGAACCACTATGGTTATTGTAATATCAATCGTCCTGTTCATTTTACTGGTTATGATCTCAGTATTTTATTTCACGCAAAGAATTTTTATTCAGGGGAAATTCACCCAGAAAGATAATCGATTTGACTATTCCGTTATTGTAACCTTCGGCAGCAGAAAAAATGGAATTGGAGTAGCGGTCATCAATGGGAATCGTTGTTTTATAATAGGAATTAGAAATGATCCTAAAATCAAATTTACATTTTCAAATAAAGATAAGCTTAAAAAGAAAAGGCCGTTTTCAATAGATAGAAGTATTGCTGCTAATTTTCAAACGTTGAAAAAATATTTCAACATTCAAAAAGGAATCATCTGTGAGGAGCTGCGCTTTGGGGGTGAATTCGGACTAAATAATCCCGCCGCCACGGGGATGATTTATGGCGGACTAATTTCAATGATTAATCTTCTTCCAGCAACCAACATAAGGTGCAGCTTAACACCCAATTTTTCAGAAAAAATTATTAACGTGTCTGTTGATTCAATGATTAAATGTAAACCAATTCAATTGATTAGGCAGTTCAGAAAAATGTCATCACAAAAAACAATTTAAGGGAGGAAATATGTCAGTATCAGATTTAATAACAAGTGTCCTGTCAGAATTAGATAGCGTCATGAAAACCCGCACAGTGGTTGGTGACCCCATATCAGCCGGAGAGTTTACGATTATACCGGTATCCAAGGTCAGTTTCGGATTTGGCGCCGGCGCGGGAGGAGGTGAAAAGGAACAGCGTGGCGGGTCCGGTGAAGGTATCGGCGGCGGATGGACAATTGAACCTATTTCATTCTTTGTGATTGGTAAGGATGGCGCCAAAATGTATTCGGTACAGAGTGAAGAATCCATGACAGAAAAACTTATCGACCTTGCGCCAAAAGTTGTGGAAAAAGTAAAGGAATTTGTTGAAAACCGGGAAGGTGGTGATTCTGGGGATGATGTTTAGACGTTAGACGCTTTACGTTTTACGAATTACGTTTTAAATCAAAAACTGTACTTCACCTTGACGTAAACATTATCATTCCCGTCAAACTGCCCGAAAATAGAATCCGATGGACCCCACAGCCAATATCCTCCAAGACTGAAATTCAGCGCATCGGTCCATTGATAACCCAAATCTAAATTGACAAATCCTGCTTCATCATTTAAATCATAAATCGTCAGCAGCCGTGCTGAAGCTGTATCTCTCAAGAATTTCCCATTTACCATGAGTGTTGCCATGTTGGTCACTTCATCATCAATCATGGTTTCGGAATAATCCAGAATTCTTTGCGTAATCCCCTGAACGGAAATCCCCACACCAAACGGACCTGAAATATCAACGCCCACCATACCCTGGAAGTAATCGCTAATTGAAGTGATTGGAGCAAATAATGAATCCTGAACATGGAATACCTTATCAGAAAAATACCCCCATTCACCTCTTAAAACATGTCCCAAAATTGGGGTACTGAAATTCAAACCTGTCATGGATGTTCTTTGGGTTTTTGGTGTAAAGTTTACCTGCCCTTGAACCAAATCAAAAGTTGATTCATAAAAAAATACGTCAGAAAAACTGTCCAGGTAGAGTATAGTGATATCCAACCTACCAATCAATCCGGAAATTTTTATTCCCCATTCACTGTTTTTTAGAATTGCTTTTGGAAGGATTTCATCATTTTTTGATATTGGTAAATTACCAACCTCAGTGCTATCAGGCAGCTCCATAATCGAAAATGCCCAATCACTTCCTTCTTCAGCAAACAGCCACGGCTCAAATTTGGGAATCCAAACTCCCTCTACTGTCCAACTTCCTACATAGAAATTGCTTTTCACCATTGGTATAGCCATTCTGATTTCATCCATATCCTGAAGAAGAAACTGCCTCATGTCCAAAGGGCAGACAATGTCATTGATGAATACACCGTCTGCCTTCCCCCATACCACCTGCTGCTTGCCGATTCGAAATTCCGAATGATCAAAAAAGAGATCCACATACGCCTCGCGAATTGACATTTCAAATTCAGTGCCGAGGGAAGTTTCATCCTCCTTAAAATCCAATGACACAAACAACCGTATCATTTCTTCATCAATTTTTGTATTCAGCCGGAATCTGTTTCTGAGAAGCATCAAATCATTTTCTTCCAACGTACGGACAGAAATCCAGTTTTGATAATGCCCTGAAAATTCAGGTTGTGAATAAATCAGTGTACCCAAAAAAATAATAAGCGGAAAAATGTTTTTCTTCATCATTCCCTTTTCAAAAATCTTTCGGTAAAAAAGCTGTCCTTAATCTCTCTGTCGTATTCAACATCCGACAATTCCAATACTGTCTTGTGGGATTTTTGAACATTTTCCATAATCATTTTATCAACGTTCCAATAATCCCCATCCTGATGGTGTTCGGGTACCGTTAATACTTTGAATAAATTTCGTCTCTTGTCATAATACTCAACTTTCCGGAGAGTCCAGTTTTCTTTGCTGATCCAGACAATTCTCTTGGTATAGGATTCATCCTCACCAATTGGAACTGATTCAACTTTATAGCACGATTCACCAAAGATGACTTCTTCACCCAATAATGTAAATGTGTCCTCATCAATGCTTCTACCTTCCATATCTTCATAGGTAAAATCTGACCCCATAAAACTTTCCGTTTTTTGATTACCTGCGATTTGTTTTACTTTTTTCAGCGCAGGCAGATAAAGCCACTGATTATCTTCCTTTTCGGGATCTCTGTATTCCCACATAAGGAATCCCGTTCCCTTCACATCAGCCGGCTTTAAAAATCGAATCATCGATTTTGTGTCAAATTCACCTTCTTCATAATATTTTTGATGGCGTTTCACCTCGCGGATGCGTTTACGTTCTTTTCCTTTTCTGATTTTTACCAGAGACATTCTGCTGGTAGAAATAACGGTTTCCGGTTCGGGCTGGGCATCCATTTTTTCCATTATTTCCCTGCCTGTCATTTGAGAAAAAACAGTCCCGAAAAAAAATAAAATTAAAGGTGCGGCTCTCATGAAGCCCCTTTAATCTTTCTTCTTTCCATGACCATATACAGCCATCATCACCGGCGGCGTGAGTATTATTGATAACATGAACGCTTTTAAAAAATTCTTTTCATACTTCAGTTCTGCAATTCCGGAGATTTGAACACAAATAAACCCGTATGCAACAAGTAAAATAGTGATATATTTTTTACAAAAACCAATAATTTCTACCCATGACACATCAAAGGTATTTCTTTGCCCTGCCGAAGATTCAACCAAACTCTGGATAAAACTCCATAGCCAAAAACCAACTGTCAATACAATAAAAATCAAAATGATTCGGGATAAAATTGAATCTAATTTTTTGTGATTTCTGTTCATTTTTTAACCGCTGATTTAAAAATAAATTTTGGTTTTGTTAAAACAATGAGGGCAGGCAAAAAAGCCAAAGCGCCAAAAAGACACATACCGATGGAAAAAACAATGACAAACCCGAAAAAGAAAATGGGAAGAAATCCGGATATCATTAAAACGGTGAATCCCACCATGACTGAAAAGGCATTAAAAATAATTCCCTTGCCGGATGTTGTTAATGTTTTTATAACAGCATCCTCCGCAGAAGAACCATTTTGGACAAACCTCCGGTAATGCCACAAAAAGTGGATGGTATAATCGATACCCACTCCAATTAAAATAGAGGTGATCATACTGGTTGCCACATTGAGTTCAATGTTTAAATAAGACATTAAGCCGAATACAAAAATGACAGCACTGCCCAAGGGTATGATGCTGTACACTCCTGCCTGAAATGACCTGAATACCAATGAAGTTGCTAATAGGACCAGCACGATTGAGAGTGCAAGACTTCTTAATTGTCCTCTGGCTATTAAATCTGTAATTATTCCCATCAGTGAACCCGTACCGCCGACTTGAGACTTTTTTACTTCAGTATAATTTTTGTCAATGTATGCTTCAATTTTGTTCATTAATTGGAGAACTTCGGCTGAACTGATTTTTCCCAATCTTGCCAGAATCTGCGCAGAATGATATCCATCAGGGTTCAAAGAATCTCCCCACACATCCACAAGGCGTTCAATATTTTCATCCCCACCCTGCATGGCAAAAAGTTCAAGATAAGCGGCTATTACAGCACGTTCATCGGGAATTTTCTTAAAGGTAGAATCTCCTTCATTCCACGCTTCATGCATGGATTCAACCTGATCAACAATGGAAACAACATCCGTTACGAGGGGGTCATTTTCAAGGAACCGGCTTAACTCTTTCATTTTATGAAGCGTTTCAGGGGACTTAATATCTCCATAAACCACAAGAGACAACTGGGAACTCCCTCCAAAAAGTTCACCAATCTTTTCATTATTATCCCGAATTTCCATCCCTTTGCGGTAATAATGTACAGGATCGGTGTCAATTTTCATTTGAGGAATTTTTATTCCTGAAATGATAATAAACAGTGCGCAAAAAATGAGAACGGGGATTTTATATTTTGTAAAAAACTTCCCCCATCCGATGAGGAATCGATTCAGCTGCCTGTCTTGTCCACCGCCGGAGATCCCGGGTGGAGCCCTTAAAAGTACCAGAACAGCCGGAATGAAGGTGAGACTGAGGATAAATGCGGCAATAATACCAAATCCTGCCAACAGACCGAGCCGCTTTGCTGGAGGAAGAAAATGCCCGAGCAGACTGAGAAGACCAATCACGGTTGTTATCCCCGCCAGTGAAATGGGTCGTTTAAGACTGCTGACTGTTTCTCTGATGGCAACCATTTTATCTTCACTTGAATCCAAGTTAGATTTTTTCTGCCTGATATTTTCAAAATAGTGTGCAATAATATGGATACCGTAATCATTGGCAACTGCAATTAAAATAATGGGGATGAGGATGGTAATAATTACAAACTTCTCGTTCACCAAAACCATTAACCCAATAGTCCAAATCAATGACATGATGACAACTATCATCGGTAGAAAAACGCCCATCCAGCTTCGAAAACTGGCTGCCAGAAGAATGATCATTAACAGAATTCCAAGGGGAAGTAACAGTTGCATATCTTTCCGCATGGAGTCAAGTAAATATGACTGCGTAATGGGTATTCCTGCTGTGTAAACATTATCAGGATTTGAATATTTGGTAGCCAAAGATTCCACTTCATTTCTTATTTTAATGTCATCCATGGCAAATGTTGATGAAAACATGAGAATAAAAGACATTGCTGAAAAATCTTCTGACACAATGGTCCGGTATAAATGGTCATGATTGGTTATTCTTTCCTTAAGAAAATTTATTCCATCCTCATCTTCAGGGATACCTTCCCAAAAGTCATTTACTTCAAAGCCATCTGAAGTGGACACAATTTCCTTCATGGAATAAATTGAAAGTACCCGGTCAACATTTGACAGTTCTTCTAATTCTTTATGTAGATTTTCAAATTTTTTTAAAACCTCTTCCGAAAAAAGTTTTTCTGACTCCGCCGCTACTATTAGAATTTCACTTCCGCCGAATGTTTCATCTATCTCTTTCAGATTCTGAATTGCAGGGAAATCCTTCGGAATCATGGCCTTTACATCGGGATCAAATTCGATATGAGGTAAATTTTGCGCAAACATGAGCGTGATTAATATGGCAAGTGAAATTGCAGTTTTTGGAAATCGAAGAGACAAGTCAATAAGTTTAGACATATTTCATCCCTTCCTTTGTAAAGAGTCCACCGGTAATAAGGTCCACAAATAGGCGGATCGTATCAGGAACGCTCGTTTCATTTTCCACGAAAAAATCCGGCTGAAAGGTTGCGGTAACTATTCCTATGTATAATTCCGCAATTGATTTTGTATCTAATTCCGGTCTGATATATCCTTGCAGTTGAGCATCATCCAACATCTTTTTAAACTCCTTGTTTTGCTCTTTTTCGAACCATTCGAATTTTTTCCAGAAATGCGGATATTTAAGTTTGACTTCCCCGACCCTCTGAGGAGGAATACGATGAGCGGCTTTTACAATAAATTCCATCGTATTGATAAATTGTTTGGCAGGATTTTTTTCCTTCTTCTTCAATTGGGTTAACCCATCGTTTAGCTGCATAATGAGAAAATCCGTTATTTCATCCAACAGATCTTCTTTAGATGGAAATAGACTGTAAATAGTCTTTTTGCTCATTCGCAGACGCTGAGAAAGCAAATCTATCGTGAAAGTACCCACACCGTCCTGAAGCATTAAATCCAATCCCGCACTCAAAATAAGGTCTCTTTGTGTATCATTATCAAGCATAATGGAAACGATATTCGTTTATTTCGTTTCCAATTTAACTTTTCCCTAATTCCGAGTCAACCAAAAACGTTTCCCAGTTTGATATACATTTGTGTAATTTGCCGTTCGCTTCAATAACTAAAAATCTCAATAATGGAAAAAGACAGAATTCAAAAATTTCTTATTACACTGTTTTTAACGGGAGTGGTCATGAGCAAACCAAATATCACCTACCATCTATCCATGCCGGAACCGCACACACACTATTTTCATGTTGAAATGACTGTTGAAAATATCAGGGATTCCCGGCTTATCGTCAAAATGCCGGTCTGGACGCCGGGCTCATATCTCGTGAGGGAATTCGCCAGAAATATTCCACATGTGAAAGCATTCACCGGCAGACAGGATTCTGAATTAGCCGTAGAGAAAATAAATAAAAATTCATGGAGAATTGAAACCGGCGGAGCATCCACCATAACAGTTAAATATGACGTTTACGCCTATGAACAGTCAGTAAGAACAAGCTTTTTAAATATTTCGAGGGGATATGTGAACGGTGCTTCTGTCTTTTTGTATGCGGATGGCAGAGAAAATGAGCCGGGTGAATTGCAAACCAAACCGTACAAATCGTGGCGCATCATTTCAACGGGACTTTCAAAAACTCCGGGGAAATCGCGGACTTTTTCCTTTGATAATTATGACATCCTTGTTGATTCGCCTATCCTTATGGGCAATCACAAAGTGATCAAATTCGATGCCTTGGACAAGCCCCACGAAATTGCCGTTTACGGCGAAGGAAACATGGACGAAAAGCAGTTGACGGATGATTTTAAAAAAATTGCGGAAGCCACCGGGGATCTGTTTGGAACACTGCCCTACGACAGATATGTATTCATTCTTTTTCTTCTGGAACATGGGCGCGGCGGATTAGAGCATCTCAATTCCACATGCATGGAAATTGACCGATGGATTTTCACAGATGAAAAAAAGTACCAAAATTTTCTTACTCTTGTTAGTCACGAATTTTTTCACACGTGGAATGTAAAACGAATCCGGCCGTTTGCGCTGGGTCCCTTCAATTATGAAGAAGAAAACTATACTGAAGATCTGTGGATTGCTGAAGGAATTACCAGCTACTACGAGCACAAAATTCTGCTTCGTGGCGGTATTTTTAATGAAACAGATTTCTTTGACAATATTTCAAAAGACATCAAAAAAGTTGAAACAACTCCCGGCAGAAATGTTCAATCACTCACAGAATCGAGTTTTGACACGTGGATTAAATATTACCGGTCCAACGAAAATTCACCCAACACAACCATTTCCTACTACTCCAAGGGAAGCATCGTTGGACTGCTCCTTGACCTCGCCATCATGGAAAGTACAAATGGAGAAAAATCGCTGGATGATGTAATGAGAGCACTGTACACGGATATTTATGAAAATGAAAAACGCGGATTCAATTCGGATGAATTCAGAGGATTATGCGAAGACGCCGCCGGCAAATCTCTGGATGAAATCTGGCAGTATGTGGATGGTACAGAAGAAATTGAGTATGCGTCTTTTCTGTCACCTTTCGGCTATATGATTGAAAGGAGTTACAGTGATGAAAAATCTGATTCCACCGCTTATTTCGGGATACGGACACGTGTCAATAATAACAGAATAAAAATCAGGAATGTTTACAATGGAACCTCCGCACATGAAAGCGGTCTTAACGTGAACGATGAAATTATTGCCATAAACGATATTCGGGTGGATGACGGCCTTCTCACCAAACTGATGAAAGAATCAACTATCGGTGAAAATGTGGAATTCCTCATTTCCCGGGAAGGTGAAATTCGAACCATACAAATCAAACCCACATCACCGCCGTTCGATAAATACACGCTGAAAAAAGTGGATGAAGCAGAAGATAGTCAGAAAATACTTTACCAAACATGGATTCAACATCCGTGGGAAGAGTGACTGAAACCTTTTCCGATCCTGTTGTAGTCCTTGCCAACGGCCCTTCCCCAACCCATCCTAATCCGCTGAACATTCTCAACTCTGCCGGCACACTCATCTGCTGTGACGGTTCTGCAGACAAAGTTATTAAAAATGGCTTCACCCCAGATGTCATCATCGGTGATCTGGATTCACTGACACTCGATCCTTCATCCTTTAAAGGGAAATTGATTCATCTCCAAAAGCAGGATAATACCGATCTTGAAAAAGCGCTGGACTGGTGCATTGAAAACCAAATCAAAAAAGTTACACTGCTTGGCGCCACCGGCGGCAGAGAAGATCACGAACTGGCGAATTTTTTTCTGATGCGGACATTTTCAGACCAAATAGAAATTGAAATGATCACTGACCGGTTCACCATTTACTACACAGAAAAGGAAAAAACGTTTTCCACAGATACCGGGCGAAAAATCTCTCTTCAACCACTCGGTTTTGAAACTGTAATTTCCACTATAGGACTCAAGTACAACTTGGATCATGAACAGTTAAAACCGGGCGGTCACGGGATCAGTAATGAAGCAACCGAAAAATCCTTTTCAATTTCCGTTGAAAAGGGAAGTCTACTGGTCTTTATCGCTCATCCTTCGTGAATACTGCTTTTCACCCCGTAGATTTATTTATCATTTTTCTTTACCTCGCTGTTCTGCTGGGATTGGGATTTTTCAGATCTTCCCGGAAATCGGATGATGCTGAAGATTACCTGCTGGCAGGGCGCCGGTTGAGTATTCTCCCCTTTACCGCATCTCTCGTTGCAACGTGGTACGGCGGCATCCTCGGTGTGGGGGAATTTACATATCTTTACGGCATTTCAAACTGGGTGGTATTCGGATTGCCGTACTATGTTTTTGCATTCCTCTTTGCAATTTTTTTTTCCGGGAAAATTCGAGGCCAGAATTTTACCACCATCCCGGACCGGTTTTACGCTAATTACGGGAAAGGCGCGGGAATCCTCAGTTCCATTTTTGTCATTATTCTCACCTCTCCGGCGCCATATATACTCAGTGTTGGAATTCTGCTTCAACTGATTTTCAACATAGCGCTTTTACCCGCTGTCATCATTTCCACATTGTTCAGCTTAATCTACATTTACAAAGGCGGATTCCGATCTGTTATCCGGACAGATATCCTCCAGTTCGCTTTGATGTTTGGCGGTTTTATTTTGATTGTAATTTACGCTGCAAGTGAATTCGGGGGATTCAATTCTTTAGAATCTTCCCTCCCGGAAAATCACTTTTCGTGGAATGGAGGAAATTCAACCTTTTACATTTTAGCATGGTTTTTCATTGCGCTCTGGACATTTGTAGATCCCGGATTTTACCAGCGGTGTGCTGCGGCAGAATCTCCTACTACGGCAAAAAAAGGAATTTTCATCTCCATTTTATTTTGGGCAGTTTTTGATTTTCTTACCCTCGCTACAGGACTTTACGCCCGGATGATACTGCCCGAAATTGAGAATCCGCTTTTTGCCATTCCAGCACTTGGGACTGAAATTTTACCCCCGATTGTTCTTGGGCTTTTTTTCGCGGGACTCCTTGCCACCATCATGTCAACGGTGGATTCATTCGGTTTTTTAAGCGCCATTACCTTTGGGCGTGATCTGGTCTGGAAAAACTGGAGACAGTCGGACGACCCAGTGAAATGGACCCGAATCGGCCTGATTTTAACCGGAATTGTTTCTTTGATTTTAGCATGGCTTCTGCCATCTGTGGTGGATTTGTGGTACGCCATAGGAAGTGTTGTAGTACCGGGACTGCTCATTCCTTTTTTACTAACTTTCTCTGACAAAAAGGTGCCGGTTGGTACAGTAATGGTGATGGGACTATCTGCTACTGCGAGTTTAGTCTGGTTTATCGTAGGGCAGATTTTTGGGAGTGTCCCGTGGGGGATTGAGCCTTTTTATCCGGGAATTGGAGTTTCATTGGTTTGGCTGGGTTACAATTCATTGTCGCTGAAGAAATAATTTAGTTGAAAAAATATGTACGTTACACAAACCCTCTTTTTATCCCAAAAGGATGTCTTCGAGAGAGGGAAATCCACTCTGATTTGACCAAATAATTAAAGTCCCCTCTCGAGAGGTGTGGCTTCCTCCATGGAGGGTGACAGCTTGTAAAGCGTAAAACATAATTATGTAATGCGTAAAACGTAAGGGGTACGCCTTTAATTGCACAACACTCCAATTCTCCACTATCCCACAGAAAGAAGCTCAACCTCAAAAATGAGTGTCGCATTGGGTGGTATGACACCCCCGGCACCTCGGGAACCATATCCCAATTCAGCAGGGATGATGAGTTTTCGTTTTCCGCCGACTTTCATGG
>CAYXUG010000019.1:26841-33943 GCA_964468655.1 uncultured bacterium
ATCATTTTATCTCCTTTATTTTATTGTCTTCCTTCCACCAGATTTGTTACCACCGATGGATCAGCCAAAGTGGATACGTCACCAAGATTTTCAATATCCCCTTCCGCTATTTTTCGTAAAATTCTTCGCATAATTTTCCCCGACCGCGTTTTCGGCAGGGCTGGCGTAAACTGAATTTTGTCCGGTTTTGCATGTGGACCAATTTCCTTTCTGACAGAATTCAAAACTTCGGAAGAAATATCATCCGAGTGGTCTACTCCGGTCATTAGAGTAACAAACGCATAAATCCCCTGCCCTTTAATGTCATGGGGAAACCCAACCACTGCTGCTTCAGCTACTCCACCCGCTTTACCAATGGCGCCTTCCACTTCTGCCGTACCAATCCTGTGACCCGATACATTCATGACATCATCCACCCGTCCTGTTATCCAGTAAAATCCGTCTTCATCTCTTCTGCACCCGTCACCTGTGAGATAGTATCCGGGGAATTTATCGAAGTATGTTTGGCGGAATCTTTCGTGATCTCCATACAGCGTTCTCATTATCCCGGGCCAGGGAAATTTTATACAAAGATACCCTTCAGCGATACCTTCCAGTTCTTCTCCTGCTTCATTCAACAGTACGGGCTGAACGCCAAAAAACGGCAGTGTGGCAGTCCCCGGTTTTGTGGGTATGGCACCGGGAAGCGGAGTAATGAGAATACCGCCTGTTTCTGTCTGCCACCATGTATCTACAATTGGGCATTTTTCTTCCCCTATGAGTTCATGGTACCACATCCATTCCGGCTCTTTGATGGGCTCGCCTACAGTTCCCAAAAGCCGTAGCGAAGACAAATCATGTTGTTTAGGCCAGGTATCACCCTCTTTCATCAAGGCGCGGATGGCTGTAGGCGCAGTATAAAAAATATTGATTTGGTGTTTTTCAACAATCTGCCAGAACCGCCCGAAATCGGGATAATTGGGAACACCTTCAAACATTACCGATGTGGCGCAATTTGCCAGAGGACCGTAAACGATGTAGGTATGACCCGTTATCCATCCGATATCTGCGGTGCACCAGTAAATATCTTCAGGGTGGTAATCGAAAATGAGTTCATGAGTGAGGGATGCATACACCAGATACCCGCCGGTTGTGTGAAGAACGCCCTTGGGCTTTCCCGTTGACCCAGAAGTGTACAGGATAAAAAGTGGATCTTCCGCATCCATTTCCACCGGCTCGCAATGGGAATCTGCTTTTTCCATTTCTTCATGGAAAAGGACATCTCTGCCTGTCACCATATTCACTTCTTTTCCTGTCCTTTTAACCACTACCACCTTTTTAATGGAAGGTGTTTCGGCGAGTGCCTTATCAGCATTGACTTTCATGGGAATATCCGTTTTCGTTCCCCGGACACCTGAATCCTGAGTAATGAGTACTTTGCATTTCGAATCGTTGATGCGGTCCCGGAGTGAGTCAGCGCTGAAAGCGCCAAAAACAATTGAATGAACTGCGCCGATTCTTGCGCATGCCAACATGGCGATTGTCAACTCCGGTATCATTTGCAGATAAATGCAGACTCTGTCACCTTTTTCAACTCCAACATTTTTTAAAACGTTGGCAAACCTCATCACTTTTTCCAGAAGTTCGGAATAGGTGAATGACTTATCTTCTGTTGGATCGTTCCCCTCCCAGATGATTGCAGTTCTGTCGCCTTTCCCCGCTTCAACATGGCGGTCGAGGCAGTTGTAGCTCACATTCAACTTTCCATTTTTATACCAGATAATGTCAGCATTCACAAAATCATACTCCAGAACAGTGTCCCATGTTTTGAACCAATGGAGCCGCTCAGCTTTATCATTCCAGAATGCTTCGGGATTTTCAACTGATTGTTCATACATCTTTCTATATTGATCCATAGAATTGATGTGTGCATTCGATTTAAACTTTTCTGAAGGACTAAATATTTTTTCTTCTTTCATTCTTACCTCTCACGAATTTGTAAAATAAAATTTCACCAGGAAATTAAAGCAGTAAGTTGGTTCTTCCAAACTCGCTATACTCACTCGAAGTCAAATGATTGCATTTCCATCAATCACAAACTAAATTTCAACACCGTGGACAGGCAGAAGTCACATCTCCCACCGATGGCTGAAAGAATACGTCCAAGTACAATGGACAAATTTATAGGTCAGCAAAATATCGTTGGCCCTGAGTCGCTTCTTTTAAAATCAGTAAAAAAAGGTCAACTTTTCAGCTCCATTTTCTGGGGACCTCCCGGATCAGGAAAAACAACTCTCGCCAGAATTATTGCTCGTGAAACTGGCGCGGATTATTACACCATGTCGGCAGTTTCCTCAGGTGTGAGAGAATTGAGAAAAATGATCGAATTCGGCAAAACCAATCAATCTATTAACAAAGTAACCGTTCTGTTCATTGATGAAATCCACAGATTTAATAAAGCACAGCAGGATGCGCTTCTGCATGCAGTTGAAGACGGCTCGCTAATTCTTTTGGGAGCCACCACAGAAAATCCGTCCTTTGAGGTGATTTCTCCACTCCTTTCCCGGTGCCGTGTTTTTAAACTGAAAAGTTTAACCAGTGAAAACTTGTCAGCAATTCTAAAAATTGCCCTGACTGATGATGTCGTTCTTCAAAAACTCAATATTCAATTTGAAAATAACACACAGGAATTGCTGATCCAGTCTTCAGGTGGTGATGCCCGGAAAATGCTGAACACGCTGGAAGGGGCGCTCACACTTGCAGAAAATACAGATTCAAAATACACCATTACTAAGAAAGCAATCAACGAAGCACTCCAGAAAAAAACACTCATTTACGATAAAGCTGGGGACTACCATTACGATACCATTTCTGCTTTCATAAAATCGGTAAGGGGAAGCGATCCCGATGCTGCCATTTACTGGTTGGCAGTCATGCTGGAAGGTGGAGAAAAACCGGAATTTATTGCAAGGCGGCTCATCATTCTCGCCTCAGAGGATATTGGAAATGCAGACCCTCAAGCTCTCATTTTGGCAACTTCCTGTTTTCAAGCTGTCCATATTATCGGCATGCCGGAATCGTCGCTCATCCTGTCGCAGGTGACTGCCTATCTTGCATCAGCCCAAAAATCCAATGCTGCGACTCTTGCAATTGGTTCTGCAGGTCAAAAAGTGAAAGAAACAGGAACACCTTCCGTTCCACTGCATTTACGAAACGCGCCAACATTACTCATGAAATCAATGGACTACGGAAAAGATTACGATTATCCTCACAATCGTCCCGACCACTTTGTGGATGTAAACTATTTCCCCGACGGAATGAAACCTGGCGCATTCTACAAACCCACTAATCAGGGGTATGAAGAATTTATCCGAAAAAGATTAAGCACCCTTTGGAAGGACAGGTACGAATAAATTGGTAATCAAAATTTTAAGACTCATGTCCAAATTACGAATATTAGTATCACTGATATTCCCTCCCCGCCTGACCATCGGGCAGGCTTGGCAAGGAGGGGATAAAAGGGGTGGTCTGACAATAGTATTATTAACATCCATAAACCTTCTATTTGCAACAGATGATCGCCTTCGACTTATTCACGCAGATCAACTGGAAAATATCACCAAAGATAGAACCTCCATCCAATATCTCACAGGAAATGTGAAATTCCAAAAAGATGATGCAATATTTACGTGCAAGCGGTCTTACTATGATGAAAAAATTGGTCTTTCCACATTTGTTGATTCAGTGATTATGAAAAGAGGGTTCCAAACCTTAACCGTCGATTCACTCATTTATGATTCTAAAATAGATGAAATGACGGGATACTCCAATGTCCATTTCACCGATTCTGAATATGAATTTACAAGCGATACCCTTCACTATTATCTGGAAGCTGACAGTGGTATTGGCTCAGGAAATGTTCACTTAAATCAGAATCAGCAATTCATGACCGCCGAGCAAATCAACTACAAAAAGGTGGAAGAAACGGAGACTGTCAACTACACTGCTACAGGAAATGTAGTCATAGAAGAAGAAGCCAGAAAGGCAACGTGCGGCAAAAGTATCTATTCAGCGAAAGATAATTATACCATACTGCTAAAAAATCCAGTTGTTGAACAGGATGACCAAATCCTTTCTGGAACTAAAATTTATCTTTCTTACAACGATGAAATACTTGAGAAAATAGAGATCCCTGATCGTGCGCACATCGTCTATCCCACTCAAGGTAAAATCGGGAATGAAATTATTTTAAAGGATACCACCTTCACAGAATATACCCTCACCGAATTTATTGATGACATGACCGGCAAACGGATGGAAGCTTATTTTGTAGATGGCGATCTCGATTCCGTCCGACTTGAAGGGATGGCAACCACATTGTATCATTTATTTGATGATTCACTATTTACAGGAAAAAACATTTCATCGGGAGATACTATCACACTTCTTTTTGAACCGGATAGCCTCGGTGAAAGGGATTTAAAAACCATCGATATCATCGGTGGAGCAAGAGGGGAATACCACCCCGATACAACCAATGCCGAACTTTCAGACCCTATATTTTACAGAGCCGATACCATCAACTATTCCATTCCAAATCAGAGAACTGATTTAACAAACAAAGTGACTATTGATCATCAGGACATGTCCCTCACTTCCGGATTTGTGAAAGTGACATGGGAAGACAACCTCCTCTGGGCGCTTCCCGATCAATCCGAATCTGATTCAACTTCAAAAGAAGATTATCCCACCTTTTTTGAAAAAGGACGGGATCCTTTGGTAGGCAAATCACTCACGTACAATTTTGCAACACGGCGGGGACGAGTCATGCATGGCAGAACAAAAATGCAGGAGGGATTTTATGCAGGAGAACAAATCAGAAGCAGTGAGGATGATATTCTTTATGTTACCGAAAGCTCCTACACAACTTGCGATCTTGAGTCTGACCCCCATTTTCATTTTGAAGGCAATAGAATGAAAATGCTTCAGAATGATAAAATCATTATTAAACCTCTTATACTGAGGTTGAGTGGTATTCCCATTTTTGCCCTTCCATTCGGAGTCATTCCCGATCAGGGCGGAAGACGTCATTCAGGATGGATCATGCCAACGTATGGCGAAAACAGTACACGGGGTCAATACCTTGAAGGTTTGGGTTACTTCTGGACAATCAATGATTTTATTAATTCCACATTTTTGATGGATTTCAATGACAAAAGTGGGATTATTTTCAGGTGGAATAACCGGTATTTCAAGCGGTACGCATTCAACGGCAGTTTTAATTACGCTTACAACCGCACCATAGCTTCAAACGATATTGTGGATATTGTAGATTCGCCTGACGTGATTAGGTGGTCTGCAAGATGGAATCACGCTCAAAAAATGCGCCATCACCAGTCGTTGAATGTAAACGCTTCTTACTATAGCGACAGCCAGTTCAACCGGAAACTGGGAACAGAATTGGATACCCGCCTGAATCAGAAAGCAGTCTCAAACGCAACCTATTCCAAAAGATGGCCTCAAATCAATTCCAGTATGTCATTAAACCTGTCTGAAACCCGTTATCTCATGGCAGATGAAAAAATTGATTCCAATTCAATCTATTATGAAATCCCCACTTCATCAGGACAAAAAATCACCGAAACCACCCGAAACCTGCCAAATGTAAGTTTCCGGAAGGGGCAGTCTCAATTGTTCAAAGGAAAAAATTCCGGCGGTACTTCATTTTACTGGTCTTACAACAGTTCATTAAAAAATTCCGCAACGGGCTTTTATGAATCGGAAGGAGATACCTCCTTTGTTTGGAGAAATAGGCAGTGGACTCACAAAAACAGTTGGATACATAATATGTCACTTTCAGGCGTCACCAAGATATTTGGTTACATTTCCCTGCGGCCGAGCTTATCCATTAAAGAAGGATGGATAACCAAATATTTTGATGCTGATTCAGCAAATGTGGATGGTTCACCCATCAAACATGAAGTTCAGAATTTCAGAACACGAAGAACATTTTCCCTTTCTCTGAGAGCCAACACCAAGCTCTACGGTTTATTCCCATTGAAGATTGGTCCGCTTCAAGCATTAAGACATACCGTTACACCATCCATAGGATTCACCTACCAGCCCGATTATACCAAACCGTTTTTTGGCTACGACTGGGGATACTTCAAAACGGTTAAAGACAGTACCGGAGAAGAACACCTATTCGACCCATTCAGCGGAACTCAGCTTGGCTCCACATCCAAACAGGAACAGAAAAATATGTCATTTTCACTCAAAAATCTTTTTCAGGCAAAAGTTCTTCAGGGAGGAAAAGAAAAGAAACTGAACAATCTGCTAACGTGGAATATGTCCACACGATACAACTTTGCAGCAGAAGAATTTCAACTATCAAATCTTCAATCATCGATCAGGACACAACTACCCGGCAAACTGAGTCTGGATATGTCTATGACGCACGATTTTTACAAACAGCAGAGAGACCTTACGCGCATCAATGAAATCCGCTACAACAAACTTGGACTCCCAATTCCCCGGCTTGTGAATGTAAATCTTTCCACCAGTTTCAGATTTAACGGGAATAGAATAAGCGGTGGACAAACGTCTGATATCGGATTGGACACCTCAATCGTGGACACACTTGCAGATGCTGGATTTTTATCCTCTTATTCTACTCCCCAGCAATCAACCGGCGGTACCATTCCCGGTGGTCAGCTGTGGAATGCCAACGTCAGTTTGCGGTATACTAAAAATCTGCATGACCCTCAAAATCCAACCAACACATTCTGGATGAATACAGGAATGAAAATAAATTTGACAAAAAACTGGGGGATAAGCTATTCGGCAAGATTTGACCTTTTGAAAACAGAACTTACCAGTCATAGTTTTCAGATTCACCGCGACCTTCACTGCTGGGAATTGAACCTCACGTGGATCCCATCAGGATACACTTCCGGATATTATCTAAAAATCAATGTAAAGGCGCCCACCCTGAAAGATCTGAAGATTCAGGACAGGGGCGGGCGGTACCGCATTCCGTGGTCTTAATATTTGCAAGTGGACTTTAAGTAGTGTCTTACCATAGACATGGTTTACAGATAGCAGAGTTAAAGAAGCCATGGAA
>CAYXUG010000020.1:0-32717 GCA_964468655.1 uncultured bacterium
AGATGCAGATAATTTGTTAGGGTTTAGATTCGGTGTTGAAAAAACCTTAACAAATGGTTTAATTGCTGGCGCAACATATTCACAGCGTGGGTTTTCATCCTCAGATAGTGAATATGGATATTCCTACGATAGTGAAATAACTCTAAACTATTTGACAGGATATGTTTTAAAACCTTTCCCTTTTCAAACTGGTATTGATATTTTGGCAGGTGCTGAAGTAGGTTATTTCTTAAATGGAAAGTCAAAGGATGAATATTGCTATGATGGTGATTGTGAAGGCGATACTGAAGATTTTGATGGTGATGATTGGGAAGATGACGACGGAAATAGAATAGACTATGGTATTGTAGTCGGTGGGAAATATGCTATAAATCAACAAATATCAATAGTTGGTACTTATTTCTTTGGTTTGGCTAATCTTGTTGATGATGACGATTATGAGATGAGTAATCGTAGTTTCCAAATTAATGTGAGTTATGGTTTTTAACTAACCACCATCTAACCCTCACTCCACCGGACGGCAATACCGCCTTTGGCGGTGTGCTCAAGTGTTAAGGTGCGGATGTGTTAACGAGAAATGACTTCGCCGGTGAGTTTATTCGATGGACGTCGCTTTGCGACGGACAGAACCCAATCTGGAAACAGTTTCGCCTGTTATACCGTCACATTTCATATTGAGGCACGTTTATGAAAAAAGAAGGCGATAAAATTTCTAAGGAATATTCGAATGCGATTGATAGTGAAGCAAATACAATCGTTTCAAAAACAGGGAATGCAAAATTTGCCGACTACGCTACGGAAGACTTGTCACATTTGCCTGAAGACATCACCGAGCATTCATTTGGCTGTGGTAACCCACTAGCGTTTAGCGAGGTTAAGCCAGGACAAATAGTACTAGATTTGGGGTGCGGTGCTGGTCTTGACTTACTCCTTGCTTCGGAAAGAGTTGGTGATGCAGGGCATGTTATAGGAGTGGATGTCAATGAAGATATGCTGGCACTGGCCGAGGAGAGGATCCGCGAATACCACAATATAGAACTTAGGAAAGGTAGAATCGAGGAATTACCGATAAATTCAAATTCCGTAGATTGGGTGATATCAAACTGCGTAATTAATCTTTCGCAAGACAAACAAAAAGCCTTTAACGAAATTGCTCGCATTTTGAAACCAAACGGCAAGATGATAGTGTCTGACATTGTAGCTGAAAATCTTCCTTGGTGGGTGCGGTATAGCGGAGTTCTTAAGGCGGCATGTGGTGGTGGAGGTGGCATTTCGGAGAAACAATACTTAGATGGCTTGAATAATGCGGGATTAGAGTACTGCCAAATTGTCGCCCGACAGTATTATGACCCAAGTCAATTGGCGTCTATTGTTTCTGATGCAGCTCCCGCTACTTTTCGCAGACTTCGCTGCTGCGGAAAACCGATACTTCACTCTGTTCTGACAAAGCTTGCCAACCCTATATCCAAAAACCTTTGGAGTGCGAAGATTAGTGCGAGTGCACCCACGGCATAATCCCCACTATCTCTTATACTAAAAACAAGGAATAATTTGATTATTATTGTTTTATTGTATTTTTCGGTGTGTTCTCCCTTTTTCGTTTATTAACAATCAGCCTGCTTTTAATTGACAATCCTATCAAGTTCCGGCCCTGTGTTTCTACGGGCGATCATACTTTATCGGTCATATTAAAAGCCACCCGAAAGAAGTGACAGCGGTGAAAATTAATCTACACTACGTTACCTGCTTACGCTATCGCGATGACAGACAGGCAATTAACAAGTTAGGAATTAGGAATTATCTCGTGGAGATTTATCTGCCTAAAATTTACACGCTTAGGAAATGTTTTTATATCCCAAATTCAGAAATAGGGAATTAACATTACCTTTCTTTAACTTTTATATTTTCCTAAAGGAAGATGCTTCCGATAATTTTTTTTCAACACCACTACTGCTTCAAACAATATCCATCCTTCACAAAAAAGAATCACAGAAGTGAGAAGTGTCAACAGCCACTCATTTCCGGCTATATGTCCCATTAATTCAAAGATGAGTGAAAATGATGTTACTGCCAACAGAAACACCATGGGAATGAGTGTATAAAAAGCAGGTCTCCCCCGCTTCAGCACCCAGATGGAAATGACCAAGAGAGCAAGTCCCCCGATGAGTTGATTCGTGGAGCCGAACAGAGGCCAGAGAATCAGTCCACCTTTGCCGCCGCTTTTTCCCACGGCTAACAGATAAGCGGTAAACACTCCGATAAATGCTTGAAGATATCGGTTGCCGGCGATCGTCTTCAGATTCACCGACCGGGCGAATTCACCTACCACATACCGCTGAATCCGGAATGCCGTATCCAAACTGGTATTGGCAAAACTTATGATAAGCACAGAAACAAAAATGACCGCCAATTTACTTGGAATTCCCACAGAACCGAGAAAGACAGCGCACCCTTCCACAAAAGCGCCGATTTTCATGGATAAGCTGCCCGCATGACCCCACGACTCAAAATGGGACGTCCACGCCTGAAGTGAGGAAAATCCCGCTGTTGCCGCCAGAACAGCTACCAATGCCAGTGTCCCTTCCGCCAGCATCCCACCGTAACCGATGGGACGGGCATCGGTCATTTTGTCCACCTGTTTTGAGGTGGTGCCTGAGGAGACCAGCGAATGAAAACCCGAAATAGCTCCGCAGGCGATGGTGATAAACAAAAACGGAATAAATGGCGGCGACCCTTCCGCACCGGGATTAAACGCCGGCGCCACGATGGGACGGTTGGCGATAAAAAGTCCAGCATAAATCAGCAGAAGTCCAATAATCAACTGGTGGGAATTGATGAGGTCTCTCGGTTGGAGGAGCGTCCAGACAGGTAGTACTGATGCGATAAATCCGTAAATGAACAAAAAATGTATCCAGAACATGATTTCACCGGTGCGGATCAATTCATAATCGGGTACTCCCAACGAAACAGTTTCCCGGAATGCCGACCACACATCGGCAGTGGAGAACCACTGCACCAGCGGGGAAGCAATATCCACAGCATGAATAGGAAACTTCCACCCAACAAGCACGGTGGCATACAGCCCTATAAGGGCAAGAATGGAGGGAATTACAATACTGCCTCCTTTTCTGCGGATGGTATAGCCAATGAGGAGGGCAACGGCAATTTCAAAATTGATGGGAATAACCGAACCGGGATAGCTCACAAACAGGGTGGCAATAATGAGAGCAAAGACAGCCGCCACAATAAAAACAAGCAGAAATATGAGTGTCAGAAAAAGAAACCGTGATCTCGGTCCAATGATTGATTCGGTAATCTTCCCGATGGATTCTCCTTTATGCCTGAGTGAAATAGCAAGCGCGCCGAAATCGTGAACCGCGCCGATTAAGATCGTGCCAAAAACAACCCAGATAAACGCCGGCACCCATCCCCAGATGACGGCAATGGCAGGTCCCACAATAGGCGCCGCTCCTGCGATGGAAGAGTAGTGATGCCCCCACAATATATGTTTTTTTGTGGGAACGTAATCTACACCGTCCGCTAATTCGTGAGCGGGAGTTTTTATTGAGTCATCAAGACCGTAAATCCTGTGACTGATATGTTTTGAATAAAAGCGGTATCCTAAGAGAAATAGACTAAGTCCGGCAAGGGCAACGAGGGAGGAACTCATTTTTAAATTTCAGCATATTCCTTGATAGTTTCATCTTTTGATAGAATAAGTATAATTCTTTTTGCTAATTGAGATGAAGTCAGTCTTAATTGGTTTAATAAACTACCACGACTTGCGTGTTCCACAAAATCATCTGGAATTCCGAATATTTTAATTTTTCCTGAGTAATTATTTTCATTCAAATAATTCATAATGGTCGTCCCAAAACCGCCGGTAACGACTCCTTCTTCCACCGTTACAATTTGGTCATGAGTGGACATGAGTTGAGCGAGCAATGTTTCGTCGAACGGCTTAATGAACCGGGCATTTACCACCGTGGGAGCAATGCCTGATTTTTTTAATAAATCTGTAGATTTCACCGCTTCATCCACAATGCTTCCCACAGCTAAAATGGCAACATCCTTTCCCTCCCTGAGAACTTCCCACGATCCGATTTTTAGAATTTTCGGTTTTCCTTTAGGATCAAAATTGATGCTGGATGCTTTGGGATACCGCACGGAAAATGGTCCTTTTAAATCGTGGTTGACTGCGGTAAATAACAGATTTCTCAATTCATTACCATCCTTCGGCGCTGTTACAATAGTATTAGGAATCATCTGTAAAAACGCTATATCAAAAACGCCGTGGTGCGTGGGTCCGTCGGGTCCCACAACGCCTCCCCTGTCCAGAGCAAAGATAACAGGCAATTTCTGGATAGCAATATCGTGAATAACCATGTCAAAACTTCTCTGAAGAAAGGTGGAATAAAGGGCAACGATGGGTTTTAACCCCGATGCGGCAAGTCCCGCTGCAAATGTTGTAACATGACCTTCGGCGATTCCGCCGTCATAAAATTTTTCAGGGTAGGTTTTGGCAAATTCTGCAAGTCCCGTACCCTCCCGCATGGCAGCCACCACACAGCAGACATCTTTGTCCTGTTCAGCCAGTTCGCAGGCGATTTTACCGAAAACTGCGCTGTATCCCGGCGCTTCATCTTTATTTTTCTGACCATTATTTCTGCCGCCCATGCTGTAATATTTCAACGGATCATTTTCCGCTTCCTTTGTCCCGGTTCCCTTTTTTGTGATGACATGCACCACAGCAGGGTGGTTAAAATTTTTCAGGTTTTCAAATGTTTCAATCATTTCATTAAGATCGTGCCCATCAATGGGACCGAAATAGCGGATGCCCAGTTCTTCAAAGATCATCCCCGGTGACACCATGGTTTTGAGGCCCTCCTGCAAGCTGTGCATAAATCTCCTGACGGCTCCCCTTCCGAGGGGAAGTTTTCCGGAGAGGTTCCAGATTTTATCCCGGATTCGGTTGTACAGAGGGTTGGTAACCACTTTTGTCAGATAGTGAGAGACAGCGCCTACGGTTGGCGAAATGGACATCTGATTGTCATTCAAAACCAGGAGAAACTGACTTTTCAGTGTGCCGGCATAATTCAGTCCCTCATAAGCAAGTCCGCCTGTCATAGCGCCGTCACCGATAACTGTCACAATTCTGTTATTTTCATTTTTCAGATCTCTTGCTTCTACCATTCCCATAGCAGCTGAAATTCCGGTACTTGCATGACCTGCGCCAAAAACGTCGTATTCGCTTTCATCCCTTTTTAAAAAACCGCTGATGCCGTTTTCCTGCCGGAGTGTCACAAATTCATCCCGCCGGCCTGTGAGAATTTTGTGGGGATACGCCTGATGGCCGATATCCCATAATAACAAATCTCTCGGGGTATCAAAAACCCTATGCAATGCAACGGATAATTCCACCACACCCAATGGAGAGGAAAAATGACCTCCCAACTCCTCTACCACGTCAATGATGTAATTCCTTAAATCCTCACAGAGAATTAGTAGTTTGTCATCAGATAACTTCCTCAGATCTGCGGGATAATCAACTTTGTCTAGAATTTTAAATTGCTTTTTCAAGTACCGGCTCTTTTATGAGTGAAAGAAAATAGCGGTGAATCTCAGTTGATCCCGAAAGTTCCGGATGAAATGCCGCTGCCAAATGTTTACCACGCTGTACAAAGATCGGTTCCCCATTCAATTCTCCGAGAATAGTAACACCGTTTCCTATTGATTTAATTCTGGGCGCTCTGATAAAAACACCATGGATTGATGTTTTTTCTCCGGTGAGAAAGATTTCAAGATGTTGTGTAAACGAGTCAACCTGCCGACCGTATGAATTCCGCTCAACGCCAATGTCAATAAGTCCGAGATAATTGACTCTCTTATCTCCCGAATTTTTAGCCATGAGGATAAGCCCCGCACAGATACCGAACACTGGGTTTGACTCAGCGAATTTCAATAAGGATTCTCGAAAGTGCATATAATTTATCATTTTGGACATGGTGGTGGATTCGCCCCCGGGAATGATCAGACCATCACACGCATCCAAATCTTCAGGATACCTTACAATTTTGCAGGATACATTGAGAGAAGACAGAACCGAACGGTGCTGTTCATACGCGCCCTGCAACCCGAGGATACCAATTGTCACCGAAATCTTACCAGCCCCTTTCCTGCAATCTCTCATCTTCAGGAATCTCGGACATATCCAACCCCTTCATGGCGCTTTTGAGTCCGTATGAAACTTCCGCCAGTTTCTTCGGATCACTGAAGTATGTCACCGCTTTTACAATGGCATCCGCTCTTACAGCGGGGTCTTCCGATTTAAAAATTCCTGAACCGACAAAAACACTTTCAGCGCCAAGCTGCATCATAAGTGATGCATCAGCAGGAGTTGCAATGCCGCCTGCTGCGAAATTGGGAACGGGAAGTTTCCCGAGCTTTGCAACCTGTTTAACAAGACTGTAAGGCGCGCCTAATTCTTTCGATTGCGCCATCAATTCTTCATCACTAAGAATGGTCAGTTCTTTAATCTGGGTTTGGACCTTCCGCATGTGCCGGACAGCCTCCACAATATTCCCGCTGCCTGCTTCACCTTTCGTCCGAATCATGGCTGCCCCTTCGCCGATTCTTCTCAGCGCTTCGCCCAAATCCCTGCAGCCGCACACAAACGGCACCTTAAACGGATGCTTGTTGATATGATTGGCTTCATCGGCAGGAGTAAGCACTTCACTCTCATCGATAAAATCAACACCCAGCGTTTCCAGAATCTGCGCTTCCGAAAAATGCCCGATTCTGCACTTCGCCATGACGGGGATAGAAACTTTTTTCTGAATTTCCTGAACCATTTTGGGATCGGACATGCGGGCAATGCCGCCTTCTTCCCGAATATCAGCAGGAATTCGTTCTAGCGCCATAACAGCTACAGCGCCTGAATCTTCTGCAATTTTTGCCTGCTCTGCGGTGGTGACGTCCATTATGACACCACCTTTGAGCATTTCCGCCAATCCGACTTTAACTTCAAATGAACCTTGCTTCATGGGCTCACCTCCTCTAATGATTTTGATATTTCCTGAATTTTTTCATACACTTCATCAATAAGGTAATCCGGCGTTGATGCACCCGCTGAAATTCCAACTCTTTCGCATGATTCGAACCAGTCAGGTTCAACATCATCGGCTGAATTCACTTGATAACTTTTGGGATTGATGTTTAATGCCAGCTGTGTCAACCGTTTGGAATTTGCGCTGGTAAATGAACCAATGATGACCATGATATCACTCTCTTTTGCCAAATCCTTTATCTGCTCCTGATTTCGTTTTGTGGGAAAACAAATGGTATTCACAAACCGGAGGTCAAACACTTTCGTCATGAGGATATTAATGATTTCCTGCACATTTTCGATAGTCTGCGTTGACTGTGAAACCACTCCGACACGTTTCATCTTTCTGAGCTTCCGAGCTTCATCCGGGGTAGCAACAATAATCGGATTTTCTACCTGACTCGCAATTGCCTTCACTTCATCATGTCCATGGTCACCGATTATGATTATGGGTCTCCCCTCAGCTTCAAGTTTTTTCACTTCATCATGTATTTCTTTTACCAACGGGCATGTAGCGTCAATGATATTCATCTCCTTTTTTTCTGCCTTATCCCACACTTCAGTTGCAGTTCCATGCGCCCGGAAAAGAACAGGCGAATCCTTGGGAATATCACTGAGAATTTTCACAACCTTTGTTCCTGCATCGGATAAATCAACCACAACTCGTTCATTATGAACAATGTCACCCAGCATATACAAATCGCCTTTTTTTTTCGCACTGTCGTAGGCAAGATTAACCGCATCTCTCACACCGAAACAATATCCCGCATCTTTTGCAATAGTAATCTTCATTTTTTACTGCTTTCGGCAAATGTTTTTTGAATAACTGATTTAGTTTCAGCTACCACTTTTTCAATGCTATCACACATCGGAAGATTAATTGTCACACCCGCAGCAAAAGCGTGCCCACCCCCGCCAAGTTCACGTGCCAAACTGTCAATTGAAACTCTTCCTTTCGACCGAAAATTCGCTCGTGTTGTGCTATCAGAAATTTCATGGAACATCACAGCCACCTCTACGCCTTTTATAGAACGCACCAAATCGGTAAATCCCGAGACATCTTCATCTTTAGCACCCGAATCATTGATCATTTTTCTGTCAACAATAAACCATGCCAATTGACCTGTTTCATCACATTGAATTGTTTTCATTGCTGATGACTGTAAAAATATTTTTTCAAAAGAATTATTTTCATACACTCGTTCATAAATCTCGTAAGGTTTAACACCGCTGTGAAGTAGTTCCCCTGCAATTTCATGTGCTTTCGGTGAAGTATTACTGAACCTGAATGAGCCGGTATCTGTGAGGAGCGATACATAAAGTCCATCAGCCATGGTGCGTTTCAGAGTCATAGGCTGTCCCAACTTATCATAAACGTATTTAATATAATCATAAACCAGTTCACCCGTTGCAGCAACTGAAATATCATGCACCATATAAGCAATACTGTTCGTATCCGCGTGGGGGTGATGGTCAATGGACAAAATAGGTATTTTAAGGTAATGTAGGTCGTCTCCCAATTCATGAAGCCGTTTTATATCGCCGATATCAAAAATGACTGCCAAGTCTGCTCCCTTGAGCCAATCGAAGTGATTTGACTTGTTGTAAAATTCGAGTTTTGTGGTGTGATTTAAAAAATCAAATTCTTCCGGCATGGGTGACGGATTCATGATTCTGCATTCCTTGTCCAGCGTTTTCATTAATTCACAGAAAGCAACCTGGGAACCTATGCCATCTCCATCTGCATTTATGTGGGTTGAACATACAATTTTACTGGCACCCATGATTATTTCATGGATTTTGTTCCATCTGCCCTCTTCTACATTATTTTGACGAATCTTCATAAACATTAAATTTACTGTCCTTTTGCCGACACTACAAGACTTGTAATCGGTTGTTTTTAATTCCTGACAAACTGTTTACCTCCAAGTTGAGAAACGACACCTTTCAATTCAAGACTTAATAATGTTGTCAAAACTGATGGAGTAGTCAAATCTGTCTCTTCCACAATGGTATCAATATGTTTCGGGTGATCTGACAAAACTGAATATATATTCATTTCTTCCCCGGAAAGTTCCAGATTTAATGATTTTTGTACAGGTTTAAGTGGTTTTAATAATATCGGGTTGACAGTGTTAGCAATCTGTTCTGCATTCAAAACAGGTATGGCGCCGTGCCTGATCAAGCGGTTACAGCCAATGCTATTTGAATCGGTTATTCTTCCGGGAACCGCAAAAACTTCCCTGTTTTGATCCACTGCGTTAAACGCTGTGAGCAATGCACCGCTTTTGTCCCCCGCTTCCACAACAACAGTACCATGAGATAGTCCGCTGATGATTCTGTTTCTTTTAGGAAAATTTTTTGCATCAGGACCTGTTCCGAAAGGGAACTCAGAAATCACTGCGCCGTTCTTCAAAATTTGTGGAAAAAGTTTTTTATTTTGTGAAGGATAAATGATATCCAGTCCACTTCCTAAAACTGCAGTTGTTTTGCTGTTTGTTTCAATTGCCGATTTATGGGCAATGGTATCAATGCCTTTCGCAAATCCGCTGACAATAACAAACCCCATTTTACCAAGTGAACTGGCAAGTTCCGTTGTCATCTTAGTTCCATAATGCGTTGTGCGCCGTGACCCGACAATGGATATGGCATCCTCATTCAATACTTCTATATTTCCTTTAACAAACAGGATAACGGGTGGATCATAAATTTTTTTCAATAATCTGGGGTAATCGTCATCCCAGTATGTTAAAATTTCAACATTCATCTTTGTAGCTTTTCTAACCTGTTTGTCCCCAAAATCCCACTCATCAAAATTATTAATTTGACCTGCCAGCTTTAAATCGATTCTATTTACCCTGCACAGTTCCGAAACCGAAGCTTTTAAAACTTCCTCAGGAGAGGAAAACTTATTGACAAGAGAAATAATTCGGATAGGACCCAACCCCAAAATTTGAGTCAAATTCAATAATGCTATTAAATCAACTTTATTCATGTATCATTTCGACCAATTTATTAACCAGCACATCCAAACCGTGCCGGGTTACAGATGAAATTGTCAATGTTTCGAGATTTAAAATTGAGCTGAATTTTCGTGATGAATTGTCCCCCAATAAATCCATCTTTGTCATTACAACTATTTTTGGCTTTTTGATAAGTTTTTCGCTGTATTGTGATAATTCATCCAGTAATGTTTTACATTCATTTTCAATATTAGTAGAAGTTGCTTCAACCAAAATAGCAAGTACCCTCGTTCTTTCGATATGCTTCAAAAACTGGTGTCCAAGTCCTTTACCCTCACTGGCGCCTTCAATGAGTCCCGGAATATCCGCCATAAGGAATGATCCAAAATCCTGGTATTTAACGATACCAAGATGTGGTTCCAATGTTGTAAAAGGATATTCTGCAATCTTGGGACGGGCAGCCGTCAGAGTTGACAAAAGTGTTGATTTACCTGCATTGGGAAAACCCACAAGTCCCACATCTGCCAGAAGTTTCAGTTCAACTTCATAAATGAAAGTTTCTCCGGAAGTACCGTCTTCCGCAAAGGTTGGAGTTTGCCGTGTGGCAGTTGCAAATTCTGTATTTCCTTTCCCTCCCCTTCCTCCTTGCGCACCGATAAATTCCTGTCCAACTTTTGTAAGATCTGCCGCTGATTCTTTATTTCCTTCTTTTCTTAAAACCGTTCCGGGTGGAACAGGAATAATCACATCTTTCCCCCCTTTCCCGGTTTTGTTCCCGCCTGACCCATGTACACCGTTCGCGGCTTTATACCGTTTTCTGTATTTAATATCCTGAAGTGTATAAAGTTGAAGATCAACCTTAAATATAACATGTCCGCCGCGTCCACCGTTGCCTCCATCGGGGCCGCCTTTCGGAATAAATTTTTCTCTTCTGAAACTGACGCATCCATTCCCGCCGTTTCCGGCAATTACTTTCAGTTTCGTGTAATCAACAAACATGTGTACCCTCAATCATTTATTTTAGGATTATTAATCTAAAACTTTTGATCGACATTGACCAAGAATTCCGGTTTAATTTTTTACATTAAAAAATTGGAATCAGATATGACTGATTATTGCATCGGCAAACCCTGATGTGGATTTTTTGGTTGCACCATCCATCTGCCGGGCAAGATCATAAGTCACTGTTTTTTCAAGGATTGTTTCTTCCAAAGCTCTGACTACGCTGTCTGCTGCCTTATTCCATCCTATGTATTCAAGCAGCATCACACCGGATAAAATCAGTGAACCGGGATTAACCTTATCCTGTCCTGCATATTTAGGCGCTGTGCCGTGAGTGGGTTCAAAAAGAGCGGTAAAATCTCCGATATTTCCACCGGGTGCCAATCCAAGTCCGCCTACCTGCGCAGCCGATGCGTCTGAAAGATAATCACCGTTCAAATTCGGAGTTGCAATAATATCGTATTCATCCGGTCTCAGGAGCAACTGCTGAAACATGCTGTCTGCAATTCTGTCTTTAATAACAATCTTATCTTCCGGAACCTGACCGTTATGGCTTTCCCAGATAACACTTTCTTTTAACAACACATCAGAAAATTCTTCATCAGCTAACTCATACCCCCAGTCCCTGAAAGCACCTTCGGTGAATTTCATAATGTTGCCTTTATGCATCATTGTAAGGGATTTTCTTCCGTGCTGCATAGCAAAATCAACCGCCTTGCGAACCAGCCGTTTTGTCCCAAATGGACTAATAGGTTTAATTCCAACTCCTGCTTCAGGATGGATATTTTTTTCAAAATTTTCTCTGACGAATTCAATAATTTTTTTTGCTTCATCACTGTTGCTTCTAAATTCAATACCTGCGTAAACATCTTCTGTATTCTCTCTGAAAATGACGATGTCAAGTTTCTCGGGGTGCTTAACGGGTGACGGTACTCCTTTCAGCCAACGGACCGGCCTGACACATGCATAAAGATCAAGTATGTGTCTTAGGGATACATTTAAACTTCTGATCCCGCCTCCTACGGGGGTGGTCAACGGTCCTTTGATGGCGACAACATAATCCTTGATACTCTTAATTGTTTCTTCTGGAAGCCACTCCTCACTGGATTCGTATGCTTTTTCTCCGGCAAGAATTTCTTTCCAGACAATTTCCTTTTTACCATTATATGTTTTTTCAACAGCCGAATCCCACACTCGTACCGCTGCTGCCCAGATATCAACTCCAATGCCATCTCCTTCAATAAAGGGGATAATCGGCTTATCGGGAATAGACAGTTTCCCATTCTCAACATTGATCTTTTCCTCTTTGCTGATGGTTGTTGCCCGGTCAGTCACTTTTGGTTTCTTTCACCTTTTTGCTTGATTTGTCTGAAGATTTCCCATTTTTCTTCTCTGATTTTCCGGACGAATCTTTTTCTTTAGAACTCGAAGATGAACTGTTTTTATAGTCGGTGATATAAAATCCGGAACCCTTAAAAATAATTCCTGCTCCTCCTCCAATCATCCGTGTAACTTTGCCTTTGCAAAACTTACATTTTGAGAGTGATTTTTCGGTCATACTTTGAAAATGATCGAAAACTTTTCCACATTTAATACACTTATATTCGTATGTTGGCATTCTTTTTCTAACTCATTAAAGAACAAATGGACGTTACATCAACAATGTCATCCAAAGTGCATCCTCTTGACAGGTCCATCATTGGTTTTCTCAATCCCTGAAGCAAGGGACCCCAAGCGCTGTAATTTCCAAGTCGCTGGGCGATTTTATAGCCAATATTCCCTGCATTTAAATCAGGGAAAATTAATACATTTGCATCACCTTTTACAGAAGAATTTGGCGCTTTTTGTAATGAAATTTCTTCAATCACTGCAGAATCAAATTGAATTTCCCCATCGCTTGGTATATCTGGATAGAGCTTGGCAAATCTACTGCTTGCACTAATAATTTTATCCAGTGATTTGTGTGCTGCGCTTCCCTTTGTTGAAAAAGACAAAAATGCCACCACTGGTTTTTCATTCGTCAATTTTTTGTGTGTACGTGAAGAATCCAATGCGATGGTAACCAATTGTTCTTCATTAGGATCAGGGACCACACCACAATCAGCAAAAGTAAATAATTTGTCACCCTTGGGGCTTAACAAAAGAAATGTACTGGAAACAAGATCAGTAGAATCATCCAGACCTATGTACCGAATAGCAGCCCTGATGGTGTTTGGAGTACTTGTAACAGACCCGCAGACACATCCATCCGCTTTACCTACGTGTACCATATAAGCGCCAAAACATTCTGGTGATTTCAGTGCATTATCAATATCATCTTTTTTATTTGATAAAATTCTTTCAGTAGTTTCTTTAAAGGACTTGAAAAGATCACTTTTTTCCGGTGTAATTATTTCAATATTCTTGAGCGATATCCCCAAATCATCCGCCATAAGGCGCAATTCATATTGACCACCCAACAGAATTACCCGGGCGATTCCCTGGTTATTCAATTTTGAAGCAGCTTTAAAAACCCTTTTTTCACTGCCCTCGGGAAAAACAATTGTCTTATAAAGCTTCGATGCTCTTAAATGAAGAGATTCTCTGAAATTTGTCATTTTTTGAATTTTTCTTTTAACCGTTCTGCCACCAGATTAGGTACAAAGGAATCTACATTTCCACCTAACTTTGCAACCTCCCTGATAATGGTCGAATTCAAATGGGTATATTTTTCATTCGGCATAAGAAAAACTGTTACAATATCCTTGTTTAAATGACGGTTCATCCACGCCATTTGAAATTCATTTTCAATATCACTTACAAATCTCAGTCCGCGGATAAGAGCACAGGCATTTAAACCTTTGGCATAATCCACAGTCAATTCTTTGGTGGAAGACGGCTCTACATTTTTATACCGTTCAATGGCTGATTGTATCATTTCCAGACGCTCTTCAACGGTGAATAGTTCATCTTTTTTCAATTTGTTTTCTGCCACTGTTACAATCAGTTTATCAAACAATTTGGATGCACGTTCAATGATGTCCAAATGCCCTTTGGTGATGGGATCGAATGTGCCGGGGTAAATTGCTGTTTTCATATCATCCTCCAAAAAATGCGACAGATGTATCGCCGTATGTTTTTATTTTTGCGGTTGTAAAATTAACTGCTTCTTTCTTCTGCATTTCAATAACCAATTTTCCATTTTTGTTTAAACATTTCAGAGATAATTCTTTTAAGATTAATAAATCTACTTTTTCATAAGGCGGGTCAGCAATTATCACATCATAACTTTTGCCACAATTTTTTAAAAATTTAAACGCATCTTTTATAACAACTTTAATTTGATGATTATCGAATCGGTTATAATATTTTTTCATGAGATTCGCTGTTCTTGGTTTTTTTTCAACGAAGGTGACTGACTCAGCTCCGCGGCTCAAAGCTTCAAGTCCCAGTGTTCCGGCTCCTGCAAATAAATCGAGAATATCTTTACCATGTAAATCACCTAATATATCAAACATACTGCTACGAACTCTCGAAGAAGTAGGCCTCAAATCTTTATAGTTCCCCGTATTGACTGGAAATCCTTTAAATCGGCCCGAAATAATTTTTGTCGGCATACAATTCCCTATATTGTTAATGGAAAATAATAATGAAGTATGATGAAAAACTAAGGTTTTTCAGTGGGGGAATCCGTCAGGGATTCGGAATAAGCTTTAAAATCAGATGGAGTAAATTCCTTCACATCAAGAGTTATATGTGAACGTACCATCAAATACCAGATAATTAAAATACCAATTCCAACAGCAGTCACGATTGTAAATACCTTTTCAAAAGGAATGGCAGGTTTCTTCTTTTTTTTCTTCATTTTTTTTGCTTTTTTCACCGGTTTGGGTGGTGGTGGTGGTGCTTTTAGTGCTGGCTGTTCCTTTGGTTCCACTACCTCAGGAATTTCTTCCAACGGTTTTGTGGATTGAAATCCTTCGCTGTCAATCAGGTTAATTTCAGGCAATACCGACACCTCTCATCATTAGACCTAGTAAATTGTTGCAATTACTTGAATTTCTAACTTTTGATGATTTCTTGCCAGAGAATTTTATCCCGTCAAATGGATTGACTTGTTCCGGTTTATCTTTCGAATTATTGCCAGAAAAAAGCGTTTGATGATTTTTATTCATTTCTCCTGTTATGATATATTCAATTTCAACGTGCTCCATACTTCCTTTTAAAGGATTAAAACAAACCATCGCGAAAGATTCATCCCCCATCACGCTCGTTAATCCCCATTTTTTTTGCATTTGAGAAAGTTTAGATATTGCGGATAATTTTCCATTTTGAAATGATAGCATAGTAAATCCCCACTCCTCAGGAATAAGTCCGCAGAAATTAGCAAATTTATTTTTGCATTTATCCATAATGACTCGGGACAGTGAACAGATATTGGGTTCGATCCAACACGGTGTACACCCAACTTCATTCAGTGACAATTTAATTGACTCCAAGATTGCACCATTGATTGAGGAACAAAAAATGTTCGTTGTATGGTTCCCTAATTCGCTATCTCCTAATTCCTGATAAAAATGCAAAATCTCTGATTCCATTTTGCCGTTACGCTGGTTCAAATACCACGTAAGATAGTCTGAACGTTTATCCTCATACTGCCGGGAATCCGCTTTTAAAATCTGTGACTCAACCAATTTTTCATCAAGAGAAATAAGTACATCCTGATTCTTAGATTGGAGCGATTTAATACTCTCAGAAATAACTTTTTTTAACTCAGACTTTGATTCATTTGAAGATAGAACATTTTGATAAAATTGTTTGTGCAATGGTGCTTCATTTATTTTCAGAATCTTAAAAGAAGGAGGGACAACTTCAGCTATGGCACTTCTGATGAAGTTTCCATTTATTGAAATAACAATCATCGATTATTAAAACCTGTCCCAACTTCGGCTGCCGTTTTCGATCTTACCATGTGAACTTGTTTTAAAAGAAAATACGAGAAATCTTGGTTCTTTATAGATTTTCTTAATAGGACTTGATACAGTAATGTTTGATGTATCGGTTACAATCTCATAAGGTAGATTTGTCAATGGACACAAAAACATGGCACTTTCCGGCATATATGACTCATAATAACTGACGACTTCAACATGAGACGAGATCACTGTGTCGCTGATAGAAACAAATAATGAATCTCCTCTATAAACATCAGAATGTTCAAGTCTTACAAAAGATGTATCGAACCCTTCTTCTGTACTCCTAATAATTGAAAACACCGTATCTACGAGGGTGTCCTTTCTGCTCTTTAAAAATCCGAATGTGGTATCATAAACAGCATCATATCTATGGAACATATCCACGGAAATGTCTTTCCCCGGAAAATGAATTATTTGTTCACCGAGAAATGTGGAGTCCGCAGTTAATGAATCCCGGGCAGCGTTTACAACCATCAATGCCCATAGACCATCATTTGTGGGTACTCCTGTCAACTGTTTGTAGTAATCGAGTACAGCATATACATTTTCCATTCGAAACCTGCTATCATTCTGGGAGTCTTCTTCTTCGCTCCAGATGGCCCTCGGAGCATAGATAACAACTACGAAAAGGATGAGTGCAATTACGATCCCCAATTCCAGCAGGTCCCTTGTCCACCACATAAAATTTTTATCTCTTAACTGTGCCATTTATCCTCTCTTATTTACGAATGATAAAATGATTAAAAGGAAATTTTTTCTTTCAATTTCTCCAATTTTTTATTCCCTATTCCCTTAACCTTATCAAGATCATCTAACCCGGAAAAATTCCCATAATCTTCCCTGTAGTGTATTATTCTTTCTGCCATTGCAGGACCAATCCCCGGAAGTGACATCAATTCATTTTTCGATGCTGTGTTTATATTTATCCGATCCATGGAAATAGAAGTAGATTTTCTTGTTGATTCAGATATTTTATTAGTTACAGTAATATCTGATTGCGTAATGATGGTACTCGTATTTTCTTTAATTAGTCGCATCTTTTCAGAAATCACAGCCGAATCTTCCACAATTTCTACAATTTCAGGAAACCAGACTCGCCTAACCAAACCGATACAAAGTCCAATAACCATGAATGTTAATAAGAACTGTAATACTAATTTTTCTTTTGCTGTCATCAATTAATACTTTAAGTCCTTATCTTTCTGATTCTTGTTTTTTGGTTTTCACCATTGGATACTTTCAATTCCTCAAATAATCTCTTTTGCGCTGTTTTAAGGGACGTTGGAGTGGCAACCTGAATTTTGACAAGTTGATCTCCTCTATTATTTTTATCGTTTAAATAAGGAAGACCCTTTCCACGCATACGAAGTATTTGACCAGATTGTATCCCTTTAGGAATGGTTAATTTCGCTTTCCCGCCAATCGTTGGAATATTAATCGTATCCCCAAGTGCGGCCTGTGCAAAAGAAATTTCTAATTCTGTGATCACATCAATACCATCACGGACAAAATATTCGTGAGAGGTTTCTTCAAAAAATACCAGTAAATCGCCCGGACTACTGCTTCGCGGACCTGCGTTCCCCTGCCCTTTCAACGACATGTAATTGCCATCCGATACGCCCAAAGGAACTTTGACTTTTACCTGACTTGTCTTTTTTACTGTACCATTACCAGAGCAGTGAAGGCAGGGATTGCTGATTATTTCACCACTGCCATCACATTGAGTGCAAGTTCTTGCCACAATGGTTTGTCCAAAGAGAGAACGTGAAATCTGACGTACTTGGCCTGCGCCATCACAGGTTGTACACCGGGAAGGATTGGTGCCCGGTTCTGCGCCGGATCCCCCACAAACATCGCAGTTTCTAAGGTGCTTGATTTTCAGGTTTTTTTCTACACCAGTAGCAATTTCTTCCAGAGTCAGTCTTAGCGCTACTCTAAGGTCACTACCGCGTTGTTGTCTTGACTGTCTTTGCCTCCCGAATCCAAATATATCTTCAAAAGGGTGCATCCCTCCAAAAATATCTCCAAACTGACTGAAGATATCGTCCATTGACATTCCGCCTCCAAATCCACTTTCGCCTTCCAACCCTGCATGGCCGAACTGATTATACTGAGCCCGTTTCTGGGGATCGATTAAGATCGAATAAGCTTCAGCGGACTCTTTGAATTTTTGTTCTGCAGCTACGTTGTCTGGATTTTTATCAGGGTGATATTTCATAGCCATTTTACGGTATGCACGCTTAATTTCAGTTTCAGAAGCTTCCCTGCCTACCCCAAGTATTTCGTAATAATCTCTTTTCACAGTTTAATCAGGATTTGGAATTTGTAGTGACAACAACTTTTGCATGGCGAATTACTTTATCTTTAAAACTGTACCCTTTTTCAAATTCTTCTATAATGGTTTGATCATCATGTTCCTCTGATTCCTGAGTCATCAGCGCCTCATGGAGATCATGATTAAATTTCTGGCCAATAGAGTCAAAAGTGACAGCGCCAACCCCTGCAAGGCGCTTGTGCATTTTTTCAACAATTAAATTTATCCCCTCTTTGACTGCTTGAAGACTATAGGATTTTTTATCTGCAGTTGAATCCAATAGCCTGTCTAAATCGTCCATTACGGGAAGAAATGCTTTTACAACATCCTCTCCTTCATATTTCAGAACCCGGGATATTTCCCGCTCATTCCGTTTTCGGTAATTGTCAAATTCAGCTTTTAATCTTAAATATCTATCCTCTTGCTCCTTTAAAGCTGTTTTTAAGGATTTTATTTCCTTTTTATCAGCTGTCTTTTGTAGAGTTTTACTTTTTCCAGACTTTTTTTTTGATGACTGATTCTTCTTTGACGTCAATTCTGTGTTTTGCTCATTTTTCATGGTGTAAATCGCATAACAATTTTGAATACATTCCCACAACACCGTGAACAATATTATACTGCATGCGCGTTGGTCCAATGACACCTAAGCGTCCCTTGATATTGCCATACTGAAAATCAGAAGCTACAATTGAACATTGTTCGAATGATTGATTATGATTTTCTTTTCCGATAATGGATATTCCCTTTTCATCATCACCGATGAGAAATGATACTGCTTCTAAAAATTCCGATTCATTGTCTAAAGCAGTTACCACAGACTGAATGTATTCCGGATTTTTAAATTCAGGATTATCCAGCAGGTAATCCTTTTTGGATGTCGTCAAGTATGTCGTCTTTTTATTTGAGAAATACACCCCTACATTCTGGATGATATCTTCCATAATCTCACCAGGATTTTTATTGTAATCTTTTAGTCTTTCACCAATTGAATTTTGTATTTCAACAAGGGATAATCCCAGTAACCTTTCTCGCAGGATCTGCAATACAGTCTCCAGATGACCCTCTTTCACTTCAACTGAAATATCGAGAACAATTGATTTTACCGTTTCAGAATTAAAACCAAGTACAAACAGAATTTTTCCTGAGCTTAGTCTGATAAGTTCAAGATCTGATAAAACAGTTTTAGAAGAAGATACGAGGAAGGCAAATCCAAATAAGCTGCTGATTTTTCCCAGGGATGAAGCTGTATATTCAAGAATTTGTTCAACATTGGAGGATAATTCGTTTAGCTCCTTCATAAATCCCTGAACCTGAAGCGACTGTTTATTGGAAGGAGCCATTAAATTGTCCACATAATATCTATACCCTGTGTCAGTGGGTACTCTTCCTGAGGAAGTGTACAGATGATCCAATAAACCGCTTTTTTCCAATCGGCTTAAAACATTCCGAATTGTAGCAGGACTCAGATTAATATGGAACTTTTCATTGAGTCGTTTCGAAGGAACCGGCGTTGCCGTATTAATAAAATCCTCAACTACGTATTTTAGAATCTTGTTTTCTCGTTCAACTTTCATTTTCTTTAAATTCGGTGATTTCTATGTGCGTAAAAATTAATCCCATTATTGAGGATAATCAAGGTATATGTCCTATTGAATTCCAAAGTTATCCTAAATACTTTTTGACAGCCCTGAGGCTACCAAAAAGTGAGAATATGACAACAATGATTGTAAATAATAACAGCAGATCAAATTGCAAATGAATTTGGTAGGTTGTAAATAATGATAAGATAGAGTTTACTCCTCTTACATAGCCAACAGTTATGCCGCACGCAACTAAAGAACCGGCAACACTCTCAACAATTCCTTCAATCAAGAATGGAATTCGGATGAATGCGTTGGTGGCACCTACCAGCTTGAGAATCCTGATAAGATTCTGTCGAGAATGAATGGTCAGCCGAATTGTGTTGGATACCAGTATAATTGTCCCCAAAAGAACAACAACCCCGACACCTGTTATAATAAGATTAAACCCCTGGTAATACTTTTCAATGATAGATATTAGTCTTCCATGGGACCGTACTTCTTCTACATACTCAATCGATTTTATTTTTTCAATCATTGGATTGATATCCAATATTGCGTGGCCTCCACTTTTTATTTTAACAACACAGCTTGATGGCAGTGGATTCTCCAATAAAAGGTCGAAAATATTTTCTCCAAATTCTTCTTCAAATATTTCAGCCGCTTCCTGTTTTGTTATCAATTTAGCAGACAATACAAAGGGTAACTGACTTATTTCCTGTATTTTCAGATTTGCTTCAGCATCCGTCAAAAGAGGAGAAAAAAATACTTCCAGCTCGTATTTTGATCTCGCCGTTTCTATCAATCTTTTAAACTCCTGACCGATTACACCACCGAATCCCACAAAACTCATTGTTACTCCAATGACAATAATGGATATCACTGCATTTACCTTTGTACGCCAAAGACTTCTGAATCCTTCTGAAATCAAATAGAAAAAAGTATCCATACTTAGTTGTAAATTTTCCCCTCTTTCACATTGATGAACCGGTAGCCCCTATCCTTGATAAGGTTGTAATCGTGGGAAGCCATGACCACTGCTGTACCGTTTTCATTAATTTTTTCTAACAGCTTTAAAATTTTGAAGGAGGAGGCAGGATCCAAATTCCCTGTAGGTTCATCTGCCAGTACAACAATTGGCTTTTTTACAACTGCCCTCGCTAGTGAAACAATCTGTTGTTCCCCGCCGGAAAGCTGTGAAGGGAGATGATTTTTTCTATCATTTAATGCCAGTTCATCTATCACCGCATTCACTCTTTCTCGGACTTCCCGAATTTTTATTCCCATGACATGAAGTGAAATGGCAATATTTTCAAACACATTTCTATCATTTAGCAGTGCAAAATCCTGAAAGACCATCCCCACTTTCCTCCTCAATTTGGGAATATGTCTTTTTTTAATGGTAGTAGAATCAAACTCATCAATGATGATTTTCCCTTTCTGGGGTATTAAATCCATATAGATCAACCTGAGAAGCGTTGTTTTTCCTGCACCTGTGGGTCCAAGAAAACAGGTAAATTCATTTTTATTGATTGAAAAATCAGCTTCCTCAATCCCGATCCCATCTTTGAATAAAAAAGTTACATCTTCAAATGAAATCATTTTTTCATCAAATTAGTGTACCGTTAAAAAACATAGACGATAAATCCAAAATAACTGAACAGTAAAAACAGACTGTACACTTTTGGAATGGCTCCATTCAGCCGTGAAATGGGATACAGCGCCAGAACATAAAGAAGCATGATAGGTATTTCAACTTTGAAGAGACTGATATCAACGGGCAGCGGTTTCACCATGGAAACGATTCCGGCAACGCACAGCATATTAAAAATGTTGGAACCGATAATATTCCCCACCGATATTTCACTCTCCTTTCTAAAGGCAGCAACCAGAGAAGTTGCCAGTTCAGGAAGAGATGTGCCATAAGCAGCTACCGTTAATCCGATGGAAAGTTCAGATACATTGAGTATTCGTGCCAGTTCTGCGGCGCCTTTTACAAAAAAATTAGCTCCAAAACACAGTGCCGCCGCTCCTAAAACAATGAATAAGAAATTGTTAGCTGATGGGTTTCCTGATTTATTGTTGGAATTACCCTTCCTGCTGTTTATCAAACTGTAAAAGGTATATAAAATTAAGGTGGAAAAAAGGATCATTCCTTCCCATTTGCTAATTTGTCCCCCTAACATAATAACCGAAAACATTAATGACAGCAATAACAGAATATTTAAATCCTTTTTAAATTTTGATCCAATAATCGAGAGGTGAAAAATAGTAGCGCTCAAACCTATAATTAATCCAATATTGGCTATGTTTGATCCAATGATATTTCCAAGCGCAATACCCTCATTTCCACCAATTGCTGCAAAAAGAGAGACAACCAGTTCAGGTAATGATGTGCTGAAGGCAACAATTGTCAATCCAATGACAAGGGGAGAAATCCCTGCAGACCTTGCCAGCCGGCTTGCACCTTTTACGAGAAAATCACCTCCATAATAAAGAAGGATTCCACCTCCAACTAAATACAATATAATTTCAATAGCTGTCATTATCTGTAAAGCCCGTTATCAAAAATATATTTCTCCACCGAATCCAGTACCATATACTTAATGGAAAAACCATTTCTCACTCTATCCCTGATGATTTCAGATGAAACATCAATTTTTGGTGTCGGGCAGATAGTCACTCTTTCTAAAACGTCATTTTGGGTGGATTTAATATCTATTCCTGGTCTTTCCGCTGCAAAAACTTTGCATTCGTCCAAAATGGATTGATAATCTTTCCACGTATGGAAATCAACCAATGAATCGCTTCCCATTAAGAAAACAGTATTTCCCCTTTTTAAATTGTATTTCTTTTTCATCTCTATGACGGTCTTAATGGTATAGGAAATTCCGTCCCTTGAGACTTCAGTTTCGGAAATTTCAAAATCAGTGCCCACCAGAGATAATTTTAGCATTTCAAGTCTGTTTTCCGGTGAAGACATGGATCTGTCCCGTTTATGGGGAGTTATATTCGAAGGGACAAATAAAAATGTATCGAAATGTTCTATTTCATTAACAGAATCAGCGATGAGAAGATGACCAATATGCGGCGGATCGAAAGTCCCGCCAAATAAACACAGTTTCACAGCTTTTTCTTTGAGGAATTCTTTTCCTGAGTTTCTGCGATCAATGATTTTGCTTTTTGATAGATAGAATCATTTTTTGATTTCAATCCTATTTCGTTCAGATATTCCCTGGCTTCATCAATTTTCCCAAGCTTGAGATATAACTGGACATAAAGGAGCCGTCCTTCATCGGCCCAACTGGTATCATAATAAGTATCCAATAATGAATTGAGATAAATAATAGCTGATTCATATTCCTGCAGTTTTACATATAGATATGCAGATTCGTACACTTTTTTTGCAAGTTTTGCCCGCAGCACCTGAATCATTTCTTCCGCATCTTCAACATATTCCGATTCAGGAAAATCTTCGATGAATTCCTGAAATTTTTCAATGGCTTTATCCGTGTGGGATTGATCGTGATAATATTTGGGGGATTCTTCTGCATAACATTGACATATCCTATAACGGCTCAATTCCAGGTAGTTGGTTTGTGTTCCCATCATGCGGATCAACCGGTCATATTCCACAATTGCCGTGAGGTATTCCTTGTTAAAAAAATAGGATTCAGCAAGATAATACTGGGCATCATCCGCTTTGTCGGTGTGACGTCCCCTCAACAGCACATATTCAAATTCTTCCTGCGCCCTGAAAAATTTCTTCTTCTCAAAATATTTTAAACCTTTTTCATACCTCTCCAGAATGTCATCAACCGTTAAGTCTACATTTGAACCTGAGCATCCAAATAAGCCAATGATTAAAATGATAAGGAAAATGTTAAAACGGACCATAGGACTGAAAAAGGTTACCAGTTGAATGAAAATTTCAACCCGCCTATTCCAAACCGGTTGTATGGTGAATATTGCAAGTTAACCGATGTTTCAACTTTTGACTGTTTTTTTGCCCGCTTCCGTGTGGTCCAGACAGCATCAACAGCGCTGATAATATGATTGAACATGACAGCACTGATAGAATACGTGGCATAACTGAGATACCGGTTGTAGTGGTAGCGTATGTCGAGGTAATTATCCCTGTTATTGGTCATCACGATGGTATCACCCACTGAATTTTCATAAGCCCAAAATGTTACTGTGGAATCATAGCCTAATATATCATCCCAACCAGCAGAAAATTGATTATACTTGCCAATATTTTCATAAAAATCCCGGTCCCTGATGACGTGAATATTTAAAGTATCATTAAAAACCATATTTTCAAGAGTGTCTGAAGGAACAACAGAGCCGTCAATTATTAAATTAAGATGATGTGTGCCATCAATTCTAACATCGCTGTATTCACCATCTTCACCAAATTGCCCCTCTAATATTGGATCGGGATCAACAATATTTTTCCACCAGCTGTAGAAATCCCAGTGTTCATCAGCAAATGTTTCAAATTCAATCTGTTTATCGTCTCCGTTTTTCTTCATAATACTCCAGGCAGTCCAACCAGCAATTTCTGCTCCAATGAAAAATAATGATTTTATCTTTGCGCCAGCATACCACTGTCCGGTCCCTGGTAAAATTAGCGACATGGCAAGACTCCTTGCCGGATATTTTCCCAAAACGTAGGAAAGAGTCAGATGTACTTCTTCCGTTTCGTAGGCATCAACTATAACAGTGGAACTACTTGAGAAATCACCTTTTTTAACAACTATTCTATGTTTTCCAACTGTTAAATCTGAAACATACACAGGTGTTATTCCAATTTCTTCTCCATCAACATAAGCTATCGCTTCAGAAGGGTTCGAATTCAACTGAATACTTCCCTTTGCTTCAGAAAGAACAAGATGAATTTCTTTAATTGCATTTGGCTCAATCGTTTCAAATGTCTGAGCTGATATTCTTCTGGATTCTGCATAAACTTTATGCTCTTCAGCAGAAATATCTTCAACTGTGAGAGGTGTGACACCATCAATCTTTTCATCATCAATCCAGATTTCAGCGCCAGGAGGATCGGTCGTAATTAACAGTTTACCTGTCAGGTATTCATTTTCCGGTATTGGTTCAGATTCAGTTGGCGTATCCTCATCCTGAACCATCAAAAGAGGCCCATGAAACTCAGGACGGTAGGTGAACCAATCCGAGCCAGCAGTCTGCGATATCATTCCTCCTAAGAAAAGCAGTACTAATATGTTTTTAATATTCATTCTGTAAATCCAAATAATAATGTGAAATATGTTCTTATGTCTCCATCATAGGTTATTTGATCAGTAACAAATTTATCCAATCCCTTATGAACTTCCACACCAATTCCTGTGGGATAATTATAAAAAGAAAAACCCCCTATCCGAATCAGGGCACCCACCGAGCGGATACCGGAAAAATTATCATGGCTTCCATTCCATGCATCACCGTATTGAACGACTCCGCCAATCACAATATTCTGAAGAATAAATTGCCCTAAAGGAATATGTTTCTGCCTAAGGAGTGGCAACCGAAGTGTCAGAGATGAAAGTGCCATCCTATTCCCTTCGATTGAATAAAAGGGGTATCCCTTCAACCCAGGAAGACCACCGCCAAAAAAATTGAAAAAGTCATCGGCATCTGTTTTTGACATCCACCCCCCTTTCAACTTTCCTGAAAGAGTAACCCGGGACGGTAAAGGAAGTTCCAGATTGATCCCTGCTTCACCTTCAACACGGTAATTGGTGAATTCATCAAATATAATTCTGTTTTCTGAATATGATGAGTCAACGTTATAAAATCTGTTATTCTCCTGTTTTACATCAATCTCCATGTTAAATCCATTATTCGGATTGATGTCATAATCCACTGTCCGTTTGTAGGCAGTGGTGTTCCATTTTATTCCAATATGTTTGCCAACTAAATAATCAATTCCTGACTTACCCCATATATCATCAAAATCTGATAAAAATACAGAACTTGATCTGTAATTTTCATAAGCCCCATAAAACTCAATTTGGTGTATTTCCTTAAATGGTACTCTGAATCCACCCTGAGAAGCAAAAAGCTGGTATTGCACATCAGTGCTGAATTCATAACTTTCATACAACTGAATGTTATCAGAAAGATGCCGGGTGATATAAAAAAATTCAGCAAACAGTGTGGGGTACATTTTTTTCAATTCAAAAAGTAGAAATAAGTCCACATCCTTAAACCTGTTTACTGACGCGCCGCCAAGGGCAGTTACCGTATTCAGAATTTCATTGGTAAAAAAGTAAAAACCCGTTTTAACGGAGTTGTAATCCAACATCACTCTGGGAAAAAGAAACATGGGTGAAAAATCGTCCTCATACTGTTCACTGGCAGTGGTGTCTTGCCGGGTTATCGGTGCCGGCAACGCAGTGTATTGTTGAAAATGATCAGGATAATAACCCACCACTCCTTCATCAACAAATTGCAAAGAATCCAACAAAGCAATTTTATATCCGCCATTTTCATACAATGAGTAAACTATTTGTCCATCCCGATTCACATCCGGCATAAAGGCGCCGCCAATCACATTTGTAATATAACCCTGTTTTTCAGAGCCGGGATCAATACGGTATAAATTATAAATCCCGGACTTATCGGTGGAATAGAGATATCCATTCTCTCCGACAGAAACAATATCACGTTCATCCCATTCATCGGTGGCAATGAGTTTGGAATAGGTGGTATCCTCCAAATTCAGGAGTGCTGTATTTCTAAAATGATTTTCAACATAATCGAATAACAATCTTTGATTTCTGCTGTCGGCAAATAAATTGAACAGCTGTTTGCCATCATCAAAATTTGTAATCTGTTCAGATTCTTCAGAATTCAGATGGATTAAATAAATATTGTGGGTTCCGTCCTTAACCGCCAGATAAGCCAGAAGAGAATCATTCAACACAACCGGTGAAAATGCTCTTGCCCCTTCAGTGATTCTGGTTTCATTTTCATCTTCAAAAGAATATGAATATATATCGTACCATTTTGATCCTCTTCTATCCGGCTTCGATTTTTTTGAATAATAAATTAAATCACCGGTGATATTCCACGAAGGAGCAGAAAGCACTCCACCCATTATTTTTTCTGATTCACCTATTTCAAAGTCATAAACATAAAGGTCCGTTTGAGAAAAATAATCATTCCGTTTATTGGATAAATAGGCAAACCGCTTTCCGTCAGGACTCCAGACCGGATGAATATTGGTTGTCCCTTCACTCATCAGAATTTTTCCTTTAACCTCATTTTCAGCAATGTGACGTGTGCTCTCTTCATAATGATTAATCAACGTATTTTTAAATGAATGGAACACCTTTTTCCCCGATGAGCCGGTCACCTTTTTAATGACCCGATTGATACCGGTTGACAGCGGTCGGGAAAGTTGACTCATGATCTCCTGAAAAACATCCTCACCATACGTGCTGGCAAGATAGCGGACAAAAGCAAATCCTGCATTGTAAGTGGATTCGTTGCCGATGCCTGATTTCCCGAATGTGTTCATTTCGGTCAATGTCAGAAGATTGTCATTCAACGCCCTGTCTCTTAAGATCATATCCCTGTTTGAATCCCAGAAATCAAAGGTGGTTCCTTCAAACATATATTGAGCGACACCTTCTGCCAGCCATGGAGGGACTGTAGCACCGGGAATGGGATAAGAAACAAGTACATTGGGATACCCATATAAGACATCCTCCCGTTTTTCATCTTCATAGCCAATCCACTGAAGGTATGCGCCGGGAATATTCTTTCCGAACTTAAAGGATTTCTGTAATGAAATAATGTGTGTGAATTCGTGGGTAATCACATTCTGCAGCCACCGATGACTTCCCCTCAAATCAAAATCGAGAGGGGATGCCCAGATTTCGATTTTGTTATCATAGTAATATGCGGCACCGTTTGAAAAGTCATCCGTATCTAGGAAAATAATGTGCGTTTTATTTTTCAACTCATAGTTGTATAAACCGGTAACGTGGGGATAAATTGTTTCAGCCACGAAAGCACCTTCTCTCGCAGATCGTTCCGTTTCCTGGGTGAAATGAATTTTGAAATGGGCTGTTTCAAAGGTTTCCCATTCCAATTCCGGATGGTTGTATGACGCCTGTCCATAAAGAATGGCCATTACAAAAAATAGATTTAGGATGATAAATCTTACTGAATTACTGAACATTTTTTGATTTAGGTAGGAATTATTTCAATTTAATGAACGACTGCAATCTTCAGAATTTTAGATTCAGAATCATTTCCCTTTGTGGCTGTCACATTGGCAAAATAGACACCGCTTTGAATCTGACGAATATCCCATATCGTTTCATTGGTTTCCCCCTGAATTGGTGAATCCATAGAAAATCTGGTTACGAAATATCCAGCCACATCGTAGATATTCACCTCCACCCTTTCAGCCGATTCCACAAATACCCTGATTGTAGTGGAGCCTTCTGTTGCGGGATTTGGGTAGTTATAGGTTCGTTTTAGATCTATCAATTTTGAACTGCTGAACTGCCGCAGATCAATTTCTGCTGATAAATGGCTGCGGTTTGTGGGATCGTGATAAAGGGATACCCATTCATTCCCATTGTTAGTTGTAGAATCTTGAAACTGCCAGATAACTGATTGGGAGGCTATGCAGTTCTTTCCACCATAGTGACTCAACATTTTCAGCGCATTATCGGGTGAGTTGGCAAGTTTGTAAAGCTCATTCCCTTTCCAATCTAAGACAACAATATCCCCATCTGCTGACTGAACCACAATTTCGGGATGCTCATCATTTTCCAAATCTCTCGCAAGAAGCGGAGAATCGGAATTGACAGAAACTGGAAATCCTGCTACGTAGGTTAGGTTGGAATTGAGAACAAAAACATCTCCATCGGCTGATATTAGGATTGCTTCCATGCTTCCATCCAGATCCATATCAGCAAGTGAAATAGTCGTAAATGTGCTATTTTCAAGTCCTTCGCTTTGCTGAATCAACAATCCATTCTCGACTGATTTCCATGATAACCCTCCAGTTGAGTAAACAGCTACAGAATCTCTTTTAACTGTCCCGTCATTCGGGTCAGTAATTTCAGATGACACCCTAAATTCAACAAAATTTGAATCTGACAATTCAGGAAAAGGGAATGTATCTTCCATAACAATAGCTAAATATTCAGTGCCGTCATTTTTATTGTAATAAATCAATTTTACCGTTGAAGATTCAAGACTCCCATAACAATACCCGGGTAATTCCAACCCACCCAATTCGTTTATCCATTTTATATCGAACCTTTCATTTTGTGGATTCCAGTCATAAACCGTAACATTCAGTCTACTGTTGAAGTCTTCTACCACCACCAGCTCTTTCTTAACTTCCGCATTTGTAACACACAACTTATATTCTCCTGATAAATCGTGAAATGGTGTGATGGAAATTGAATCACTCCCTGACCACCAAAGTGAATCGGCACCTCCAATGATTTCATGGACGCCATCTCCTGTAAAATCATAAAACATTTGAATATTCAGCGTTGTATCGGGGAAGCCGTCAGCTATAAAAGAATTCCCTATTTCAAATGTCATGGTATCTCCAGGGATGGAAATATCATTTACCTGAATATAAGTATCACTACCGTTGTTGCTTCGGGTATTGGGATAAGTATCAGGACCAAATGAGGGTTGTCCTTCCCATCCGGGATTGGCACGGTAGTATTCAGAATTGCCGTCAAACCACATATCTGACCACAAACCAGACGTCGGATCGGTAAATAGAAAAATGTTCGGGTATCCAATGTCCTGAGCACCGTCTCCTTCCTCCAGATCAATTCCCCTGTGTTCCTTATCCTCATTCACGGAATAGTCATTCATGCCTTCCCATATTTTTGTTTCATCAATGTGCCAGATAAGCAACCCCGAACCCGGAAGTCCCATATCATTATTGGGAACGGAGGTAATAACACCGGTTACTTCATCACGGACTACATCGGTAGAATCAATAAGGTAGGTTGCATAATCGGGTAAATATCCGTTATCATCAATATTTTTCCATCGAAGGGAGTCAAAATCAACACCATCCAAAATCCAGTTGTTTCTGTTTTCAATAAGAAAATATTCAGAAGCGTTGATATCCACTTCTACTATTTCATTTTCTTTTAAATCCCTTGCAATTAACCCAATTTCCTTAGTTGGGCGAACAACAGTTGCATTTTCCCATCCGGCATAAATTCTTGTCCACGCGTCAGGTGGTGCAGGGATTACACCTCGTCCGTTATTTGAGCCCTGATCCATGAGCGCAAATACACCTACACCGCTTTTTCCGGATTCAGTATCCCATAGCGGCGGTAATCCAACAGCAAAGCCAAGAAACAGTGAAAACGTACCTGTGAGGGCAAACTGGTATTCGCATGGATTGTGAACTCCATAAAATATTTCTTCAGCAACATCATAAAGTAAATGATTTTGGGTTTCGGGCAAAATGATACCTGATGAAACAGAACTGCCATTTTCAAATGTAAGTGACGTAATACCAAATGTTTCCTGGAGGAATTCGGGATCAATATATGCGGATGGTATATCCTCGGGTGTTGGATCCAAGAAAGGAAGATCGAAATCCTGGCCAATCCCGGCGTGGAACAGAACAATTACATCGTAATCACTGAAATTTATTCCACTCAATGAATCGTAGGCAGCATTCAATCCGTCCATGAAGAATTCAGCTAACCGCTTATCTTTAACCGAATCGGCTAATCCGTATGGATGGTAATACGACATTACAGAATCGAGTTGAAAACTGTCATTGTCATCTTCCGGTAAAATTTTAGATTGTGTCAGATTGATTCCAAAATTTTCTTTTGAAACAGACTTAAAATAATTATCCGCCGCTTCAAGGTGAGAATAAAAATAACTTGTATTATGGGGAGGTGGATCGAGAAAATAATTTCCACAGTCCGTGGTTTCAAGTGAATTTAAAAAGGCACCATCACCCGTTGTTGAAACGGAACTATCCTGTTTAAATGATACTTTTAAACCCAACACTGAAATCTCACCGGTATGAGGTGCAAATTTACTAAACAGTGTAGTGGAACTAAATAAAAAAAGTATAAATAAAGTTTTCAATCCTGCTATAAAAAAGTCCCGTAGTAAACTACAGGACTTTATTTTTCTTTCTCAATTTCAAATTTAGATTTCCATATTCAGTGAGAATCTCATGGTATTGGTGAGTGGATGTCCGGGGTCACCAAGGGTAAAGCCGGCATCAAAGCCATATCCGCCAAAGCGAAGTCCAACACCAAAGGTTGGATTGCCGATCTTACCAATTTTATCGTAATAAAATCCCGCCCGGAGTGCAAAATATTTTGAATACCAGTATTCAAATCCAGCGTTATATATTATTTGGTCCAATTCATTTTTAATGGTTCTGTCTTTAGAATTTCCAACCTCCTTTTGTCCCCATCTGTTATATGTTCCCCATCCTTCATCTCCAAACTCGATTCCATCATTATTGCCATATCCGGCGTAAATGATTTCACCTTCTCCTTCGTCCTTTAAGCCGTTTTCATTTTCATCGTTCCATATATTTTTATCCACTTCCCCATTTTCATCAATATCAATCCAGTCATACCCGCCTATGATCCCGTCAGATGTTTCACTGGTAGGCGCCATATCAATATCTCCGCCTAAAAACCAGTCATCAACCCAACTTGTGAAAATGGCTTTATAGATTGGGTCTGTATGAGCTATCTCTTTTTGACCATCTTTATTATATTCTCCTCCATCAGAAAAATGACCATCCTCATCATAATCACCAATTTTTCCATCTCCATCCCAGTCCATATCCGGGTAGGAAGCCACAAGCATTTTACTCATATCAAGAACAATACTGAGCTTATTATATCGTGAATCTATAGCTCTAAAATTCAACCCAAGTACAAAATTAGTTGGCATGGGATCTGCCTGCGCTTCATCAATAAATGCAATTTTAGGACCGATATTGGTAATTGTAACTCCAAGATCAAGTCTTTTGGAGATAAACCGCTTGTTTAGATAGGCAATATCAAAAGCAAAATCAGTAGAAAGACCCTTTCCTTTTTCAGCGCCAGCACCCGCACCTGCCAGCATTTGATGCATCACTTTCACATTCAGACCAATTGCTGATTTATCGGTAAGGTAAGCGCCGTAGGAAGCAGTTACCGCAAACATATAACTCACCCATTCACCCAGAACATTTCCTTCTTCATCGGTACGGACCTGGTCACCGAGGTTCAAATAAATGATATGTCCTCCAACAGTACCGAGCATGGGTACATGGTGTCTGAAAGCCATAAAATCGTAATACATATCCGGCACCAGATTTCTAAGCCAATTCACATGCATAAAAGCAAATTCTGTATCCTGTAAAAAAGCAAGTCCTGCGGGATTCCAGTAACTTGCATAGGCATCATTGGCGACACCTACCTGGGCCTCACCCATACCGCCTGCGCGAGCACCCGGCGAAATAAGAAGGAACAGTGCACCGGCACTTGATACACCGCCAGCAAAGACAATTCCCGCCTGAAACAGGATCAAAATTATAATACCATATTTAACAATCGTTTTTCTCATTATTTACTCAGCTAATTTTCGCTTTATATATCATACAGGAATCATCAGTTCCAATTTACAGGGAAAAAAGCTTGAAAGTTTAACCAAATATTTCGTCTTTTGCAATCCAAAGGGTGTTAATTAAAAAAATACTAGGTGATTAGTCATTTTTCGGACCAAGTGTTAAATTCACTTGGTTATGCTGGA
>CAYXUG010000021.1:0-30604 GCA_964468655.1 uncultured bacterium
CCATGGCTTCTTTAACTCCCAAAACTGTAAACCATGTCTATGGTAAGACACTAATTCAAAGTTAAAGTTTAATTTTTACGACTTCGAAAAATATGGCGGTTTATTGACTTGCATTGAGGTAAACAGGGCGGTAAATTTTTACCTATTTTCATACCCCTTCACATTTATGTATAGAGATTTTGGCACAGCATTTATGTTTGTTCTCATCGGAATTGTTCTGGTGGCACTGCCCCTTTTTATTCAGAAAATTCTGGCTCCCAGCCGTAAAACTTTCGATAAACTGACCACCTACGAATGCGGTGAAGATGCGGAAGGTCCCGCATGGATTCAGTTCAATATCCGTTTCTATATTATTGCTCTCATCTTCATCATCTTTGATGTGGAAGTGGTGTTGCTGTTCCCATGGGCAGTTGTGTACAAAGAACTAGGTCTATTTGCATTTGTTGAAATGATGATTTTTGTAGGCATTCTTGTTGTGGGACTTGCCTATGTCTGGAAGAAAGGTGACTTAGAGTGGGTCAAAATCAAGGTTCCCTACGGTAGAGGCCGCTACCGCAAACTCAATGTTGAAGAAAAGAAACCTGTCACACCGGAACCGGTCTTAGAGGAAGTTCCGGTCGCATAATCCTCAACTAAAGAAAAATGACTTTCCCAGAAATCGTAGAATATATCAACGAAAATTTTAAACAGGACTTTGTCCCGACAGGGGAGGATGCGCCTGTGGCACACATCCAGGTTTCTTCTGATGATTGGAAGGAACTGGCGCCTTTCCTAAAGAATGATGACAAACTCTTTTTCGATTCCATGATGTGCATTACGGGATTGGATGAGGGAGCGGAAGAGGAAAATCTGACTGCCATTTATAACCTCCATTCAATGAATAACCTCCACAAACTTGAAGTGAGAATTTCAGTTCCGAAGTCAAATGCTGTGGTTCCATCTGTGGAACAAATCTGGCGTATCGCTGACTGGTTCGAGCGTGAAGTGTACGATATGGTTGGAGTTACATTTAAAGGTCACAGAGATTTGCGGAGAATTCTTCTTCCAGATGATTGGGAGGGATTTCCTTTGAGAAAAGATTATCAATTTCCTGAAACATATCATGGCATTATAGTTGATAAAGTGAAAGAAGGATGGTAGAAACACTTATCAGAGATCAGGGCGTTGTCCACGGCGAGGAGATGGTGCTGAATATTGGGCCTCAGCACCCAAGTACGCATGGGGTGCTAAGACTGAAAGTGCTTACCGACGGGGAAATCGTTACAAAGATTACTCCTTATATCGGCTACCTCCATCGCTGTTTTGAGAAACATTGTGAAAATATCACATATGATCAGGCAATTCCCTTCACCGACCGCTGCGACTACATTGCATCCATGAATAACAATTTTGGTTACGCCGTTGCTGTTGAAGAGCTGATGGACATTAAAGTTTCTGAAAAGGTTGAATATATCCGTGTGATTGTTGCTGAATTGAATCGAATTGCAAGTCATCTTCTTGCAGTAGGGACATTCGGATTGGATGTGGGCGCTTTTACACCTTTTCTCTATTGCTTTAGAGACCGTGAGAGAATTCTCGACATGTTTGAACTCCTGTGCGGCGCCCGATTGTTGTACAATTATATCTGGGTAGGAGGAGTTTCCCATGATTTTCCACCCGGGTACAAAGAAAAAATATCTGAGTTTATTAATTACTTCGTACCGAAAATAAATGAATACAACGAGCTTCTCACATACAATAAAATTTTCATTGAACGGTCTGCCGATGTAGGCGTACTTCCCCCGGATGTTGCTATCAGTTATGGTGTAACAGGTCCCAATTTAAGAGGATCGGGACTGAAATGGGATTTGCGGATAGACGACCCCTACAGCATTTATGATAAGTTTAATTTTGAAATCCCTATTGGTGTTGGCGCCATGGGAACTGTTGGCGACTGCTGGGACAGGTATTTCGTTAGAGTCCGGGAAATGGAAGAGAGCGCTAGAATTGTCCGGCAGGCATTGGATCAAATGCCTGATCAAGGGGACGTTCATTCAGCGCTTCCCAAAAAAATCCGCCCGCCCAAAGGACATGTTTACAGCCGCACCGAAACACCCAGAGGGGATCTTGGTTATTTCATCATTAGCGATGGAAGTGCTATCCCATACAGAGTAAAAATGCGGTCACCGGCATTTACTGCTCTTAGCTGCATTGATGAAATAGCGCAAGGGTGGATGATTTCCGATGTTATTGCAATTCTTGGTAGTCTCGATATTGTATTGGGAGAAATTGACAGATAATGGTTGATCTGCTATTAGAAAAATTACCCGGTGTAGCTGCATTCAGCGGCATGTCGCCGTCTGCATTGTTTGTTATTGCAGTTATGCTGGTAGCAGCTCCTATTTTCGGTTTTATCGCTGTGAATGCTCTGGTGGCTGTTTATGCCGAACGTAAAGTTAGCGCGTTTATGCAGGATCGTCTGGGTCCTATGGGACAGGGGCCGGGACTTCATGCCGGGAAGTGGGGACTCCTCCAAACCGTTGCGGATGCAATCAAACTTCTCATCAAGGAAGATATCATACCGGCGTCCGCGGACAGGAAAGTTTTTATCCTTGCGCCATATATCCTTTTTGTGGGCGTATTTATTACATTTGTTGCCCTGCCGTTTAATCAGGTACTTGTAGCAGCAAACTTTAATGTGGGTGCTTTCTATATCGTTGCAATGAGTTCCATTGGTGTCATCGGGATCATTCTTGCCGGCTACAGTTCTAATAACAAGTGGTCCCTTTATGGTGCTATGAGATCTGCGGCGCAGATAATCAGTTACGAAATTCCTGTAGGACTTTCCTTGTTGACGGTGATTATGCTGGTAGGCAGTCTCAAGATGCAGGATATTATTATTGCTCAGGGAGGAACTATCTGGGGAATACTTCCCAACTGGTTCATATTTAATAATCCATTTACTTTTCTCGCTTTTTTTATTTTTTTTATCAGCGGAGTCGCTGAAGTAAACAGAACTCCATTCGATTTACCGGAAGCGGAGTCTGAACTGGTGGCCGGTTTTCACACAGAATATTCCGGAATGAGATGGTCATTTTTCTTTCTTGCGGAATATGCAAATATGTTTGTGGTAGGCGCAATGAGCTCGATTCTCTTTCTTGGAGGTTGGCAAAGTCCAATCAACGGTTTTATGGACGGGACAGGGTGGGGATTGTTCTGGTTTATGAGTAAAACTGCTTTTCTGATTTTTGTCATGATGTGGTTCCGGTGGACATTCCCTCGGTTGAGGACCGATCAACTCATGAGAATGTGCTGGAAATATTTTCTCCCTTTTGCATTTGTTAATATTGTCGGCGTGGGTCTTTGGGACCTGTTATTGAAATGAGAAAAAAATGGTAAGATATTTTTCATCCATCTGGCAGTCAATATCAACACTTTTTACCGGAATGAAGATCACGTTCAAGCATATGATGAATGCCCGGGAAGGGATTGTAACACTTCAGTATCCATTTGAACGGTGGCCCGTAACAGAGAGAAAAATCGGTTTTGAGCAGGAAAATTACAATGTTATCAGGTCACGGCTTACGGTGGATATGGATGATTGTATTGGCTGTCTGAAATGTGAAAGAGCATGTCCGGTAGATTGCATTAAAATTGATACGGTTAAGGTGGAAAAAGGGGAAGATATTCCTGAAGCCAATCACACAGGAATAACATCAAATGATACGCATAAGCGCTTACTGGTAACACGGTTTGATATTGATATGACGGAATGTTGCTATTGCAACCTTTGTACCTATCCTTGCCCCGAAGATTGTATTTTTATGACAGGAGGTCCCAACTCTGAAAAACGTTCCATTGATTATGAGTTTTCAGAATATAACAGAAGCGACATGATTTACCGGTTTGCCAAAGTCCCGGATGACCAAATTGCCAAATATTCTGACCCAGTCGTGGATGCCAAATGACAGGTATTGAGCTTCTTTTCTGGTTAATTGTGGGACTGACAGTGGGCTCAGCATTTGTTGTGGTGCAGTCCCAGAACCTGGTTTATTCAGCGATTGCACTGCTGTTTTCTTTTATGGGTGTAGCGGGATTATATGTGTTTTTAATGGCAGATTTTATCGCGGTAACACAAATTGTTATTTATGTGGGAGGAATATTGGTGCTCATTTTATTTGGTATCATGTTAACCAACAGAATTGCCGATGTACGAATTTCCCACACTTCCATGCAGCGGGGGATTGGGGCTGTTCTGGTTATATTGGTTTTTGCCGGACTGGCAAAAATGATCACTGCTTCTCCGTGGCACATTCAATACGCGCCGGAGCCGGAAGAAACGGTTGCCGGTATTGGAAGACTACTGATGATCGATTATCTCCTGCCGTTTGAAGTGGCTTCTGTTCTGCTTCTTGCCGCGCTCATGGGCGCTGCTCTACTTTCGAGGAAAGAAGAATAGTGGACAGCTTGAATACATATGTGATTATTGGCGCTATTTTATTCAGTCTTGGATTGTACGGCATAATGACCCGCCGAAATGGAGTAGCCGTTCTCATGGGAGTGGAACTTATCTTGAACGCTGCCAACGTCAATTTCATCGCATTTTCACGGTTTGGTGGTATGAATCTTTCAGGACATATTTTTTCACTTTTTGTCATCATTCTGGCAGCTGCGGAGGCGGCTGTTGCGCTGGCAATTATTATCAATATTTACCACAATCTCGGTACTGTCAATGTGGATGAAGCCGACAGGTTGAAACAGTAGTATGATTCAATACGGACTCATTATTCTCTTTTTGCCTTTAGCGGCATTCGTTGTCCAGATCTTTATCGGTAAACGGCTACCGAAGCAGGGCGACTGGGTTTCAGTTTCAGTAGTGGTAATAACACTATGCCTTGCCCTTGCCATGTTCGGAATGATGCTGTTTCTCCACAAAGCGGATTTCCATGTTGAAAAAACCTGGGAATGGTTTAATCTCGGACACATGTCCGTTAAACTTGGTGTATTGATTGATAATATTACCATTATCATGCTGGTGGTGGTGGCACTCGTTTCCAGTCTGGTTCACATATATTCAATTGGGTATATGAAAGGGGACTCGCGGTATTCACGATATTTTGCTTATCTTTCACTTTTCACTTTTTCTATGAACGGGATTGTACTATCCAACAATTTGTTCAGCATTTACATGTTCTGGGAATTAGTGGGATTGAGTTCCTATCTGCTAATCGGTTTCTGGTTTGAAAAGAATTCCGCTGCCGATGCCAGTAAAAAAGCGTTCCTCGTGAACAGGGTAGGCGATATCGGTATGTTTATAGGAATCATGCTATTTTTTACAGCAACGGGGTCATTTCTGTTCTCCGATATGTTTAAAGGTGTTGCAGACGGTTTGCTGTCAGGGCAGATCCTTACAATTGCAGGAATTTGTTTATTTGCGGGAGCCGTTGGGAAATCTGCTCAATTTCCTTTACACATTTGGCTTCCCGATGCTATGGAAGGCCCCACACCCGTAAGCGCTTTAATCCATGCTGCTACAATGGTGGCTGCCGGGGTCTATATGATTGTCCGGTTATTTCCAATCTTTACAGCAGATGCTTTGATAGTCATTGCGTACGCAGGTGGATTTACAGCCATTTTTGCAGCGATTATTGCTGTAACTCAGAACGACATAAAACGGGTATTAGCTTATTCAACTGTTAGTCAGTTGGGCTATATGGTGATGGCAGTAGGCACAGGCGCCTATATCGCCGGATTTTTTCATCTTGTTACACACGCAGCGTTTAAAGCAGGACTCTTTTTGTGCAGCGGCTCGGTCATTCACGGAATGCACCATGCTTACCACAAATTAAAAAATCATGAATCTGATCCCCAGGACATGAGAAATATGGGTGGCATGAAATCAAAAATGCCCATCACTTATGCAACAATGCTTATGTGTACCGTAGCTTTGTCTGGTGTGCCTTTCACTTCCGGATTTCTTTCGAAAGATGCTGTTTTGGCCGGTACACTCTCATTTGCATCGCACCATTCTGTGCATTTTCTTCTTCCCATTTTCGGATTTGGTGCTGCGCTTTTAACTGCATTTTACATGTTCCGCTTAATTTTTATGACCTTTCACGGTGAACCGGCTGATAAGAAAGTGCTGGAAAATATTCCTGAATCTCCGCCTGTCATGACGGTGCCTCTGATTACGCTCTCCGGACTGGCATTTTTCCTTTTTTATACACTTCCGTACTTTAATCCGTTTTCTGATCATGGGTGGTTCACCGAGCTGATTCATCCTATGAATTCCAGCGTGCCGGGAGCCATATCAACTCACGAGATTGCAGAAGGAATCCATCATGCCCATCTTCCGGCAATGTTAATATCGCTTGCAGTGGCTGGAAGTGGAATTATGCTGGCAGTTGTCATTTATCTGCAGAAGAAATATTCTGCTGATGCGCTAGCAAAAAAACTGGTTGTGCCATACAAACTGTCCTTTAACAAATTTTATATTGATGAGATTTACGGAAAATATTTCATCAATCCATCTCTCAAATTGTCGAAAGTCATCGGGTACTTTGACTGGGATTTGTATGATAAATATTTTATTAATAGTTTTGCGAAAATTACAGAATGGTTCTCACGGATTGTCGGTATTAAATGGGATTACGATGTGCTGGATCAAAAGATTGTGGACGGTGTTGGAGATAGTACACGATTCTTTGGAAGAGGACTCCGCCTGATACAAACTGGTAAGCTTCAAAATTACCTTGTTTTTGCGTTATTCGGCATTATTGTGATTTTTGTAATTCAAACAATGTAAAATAGGAGTGAAGGAAATTTTATGGACTTGAATATTTTAAGTTTGCTCATCTGGTCACCGGTTATTGGGATTGGAATCATTTTACTGATTCCCCGGGATAATGCAGCTTTGATTAAAATAACAGCAGCGGCATCTACCGGCATCCAATTGTGCTTTGCTATACTGTTGTGGACAAAATTTGATACAGGTTTTTCCGGTTTCCAATTTCAGGAAGAATTAAGCTGGATTCCATCCTTTAATATTCACTATTTCCTTGGAGTAGATGGATTGAGTCTCCCCATGGTGTTCCTGACGGCACTGCTGTCATTCCTGTGTATTTTTGTCAGTTGGAAGACTGAAAAAGCGGTGAAAGGATATTTTGCTTTATTTCTGCTGCTGGATGCAGGAATGATGGGTGTCTTTCTTTCCCTCGATTTCTTTTTATTCTACGTATTCTGGGAAGTGATGCTGCTGCCTATGTACTTTTTAATCGGCATTTGGGGAGGACCGAAAAAAGAATATGCCGCTATTAAGTTTTTCCTTTACACCCTTGCTGGGTCTGTACTAATGCTCATTGCCATTCTCGCTCTATATTTTACATGCGGAAAAACATTCAACATGGTGGAACTCATGGCTTTGGCTCCGTCTGCACTTGCCGGCGGTTTGTGGTGGGGAATTGAATCTATTAAAGTCATCTGGTTGCTGTTGTTTATTGCATTTGCCATTAAGGTCCCTATTTTCCCGTTCCATACATGGCTTCCTCTGGCGCATGTTGAGGCACCTACTGCTGTCTCTGTCATTCTTGCCGGAGTTCTGCTTAAAATGGGAACGTACGGAATACTCAGGATTAGTTATCCCATGATTCCTGATGGAACAATCTGGTTTGCTGGCGCTTTGGCTGTCCTTGCGTTGATTAATATTATTTGGGGTGCCATGTGTGCCTTGGCCCAAACAGACCTTAAAAAGATGGTTGCTTATTCGAGTATTAGTCACATGGGATATGTACTCCTTGGAATGGCTGCTGTGGTTGCCGCCGGCGCAAAGCACGGTGTCAATTTTACTGCTGCGGAAGCTGGGATGAATGGCGCCGTATTGCAGATGTTTAATCATGGTACCATCACTGCTATGCTGTTTATTCTGGTGGGTGTGATTTATGACAGAGCTCATCACAGAAATATTGACAATTTCGGAGGGCTCGGAGTGAAAATGCCGATCTACACCGGAATTGTGGCGCTGGCGTTCTTTGCAGGCCTGGGATTACCCGGACTTTCCGGATTCATCGGTGAAGCGCTGTGTTTTATTGGTGCGTTCCCAGTTTACAGGACAATTGTCATTATATCCGCACTGGGGATTCTGCTGAATGCTGCTTATTTCCTCTGGTCATTCCAAAGAATCTTTTTGGGAAAACTCAATGATAAATACGCAGACCTGCCGGAAATAAACGGAAGGGAAATATTTACGCTGGTTCCGCTGGCAGTGCTTGTAATCTTACTTGGTGTATATCCTACACCTGTCCTGGATGTCATGAAGACTACCATGGCAGGACTTATTGAAATTATTCAAAACAGTTCACTGCTGGCGCTGCATTAAAATCAATGAACAATTTCCAGAGCGTAAACCTATTCATTCCTGAACTGATTCTTGTTGGCACCATTGTTATCGGTATCATTGCTGATCTATTTTACAGGAAGGACGAGTCGTATAAAGTCTCTTACTGGGTCCTCGCTGGATTGATTCTTTCAGGTCTTGTTTTATGGCTGACACCATCCGGTGAGGTGTCCACTCTTTTCATGAACAGCATTGTTTTGGATCCATTTTCGAGGATATTCAAATTCATCTTCATTCTTTCAACGATTTTTGTCATAATGATGTCCCTCAAATCTTCAGAGTTGACAAATGTTCGAACGGGAGAATACTTTGTTTTAATGGCTGCAATGGTTTTCGGGATGTTTCTTATGGCATCCAGCATTGATCTGATTATGGTTTACCTGTCCATTGAAGTGGTCAGTATCGTTTCCTTTATTTTGGCTGGTTATCTTAAACATCAGGTTAGGTCAAATGAAGCATCGTTAAAATATGTCATTTATGGTGCATTTTCTTCTGGTGTAATGCTTTATGGATTGAGTTTATTATTTGGTCTTACAGGAACGACCAAGCTGTTTGAAATTGCTCAAATTATTCAGGGGTTGGAGGGAAACGCAAATTTAACACTCATCATTTCCGTTATTTTTATTATGGCAGGATTCGGATATAAGATTTCCGCAGTACCCTTTCATTTTTGGACTCCGGATGTGTATGAAGGAGCGCCGACTCCAATCACTGCTTATCTGTCTGTGGCGCCAAAGGCAGCAGGATTTGCACTTCTCATCAGATTTTTTAATGGAATGTTTGGTTCCGGCGATGTCCTTAATGCTGAAGTTTGGCAATCATTGAAGGAAATTCCGTGGCAGCAGGTTCTGGCGGTGGTTTCAGTAATAACGATGACACTGGGGAATTTAGTAGCAATTCAACAGACAAATATTAAGCGTCTTCTTGCATATTCCAGTATTGCCCATGCAGGATATATCCTCATGGGAATTCCCGTTCTGTCTCAAGAAGGTATTCATGCCATGATTTTTTATATCATTGTTTATTTGTTTATGCAGCTTGGAGCTTTTTTTGTATCGATAATTGTTTCAAACAAATATAAGACTGAAGAAATTGATGATTACAGCGGGATCGGTTTTAAGGCGCCGTTCTTGGGAGTCCTCATGGCAATATTCATGTTTTCGCTGACAGGATTGCCGCCTACTGCCGGATTTGTTGGAAAATTCTATCTGTTTGCAGCGCTCATCAAAGCAGGTCCCCAATATTACTGGCTGGCATTTTTCGGAGTGATTAATAGCGTAGTGTCATTGTATTATTACATGCGAATCGTTAAGGTAATGTTTTTTGAAGGAGAAGTTGAGAAAGAGTTCTACCTGCCAGCAGTATTTTCTTCCGTCCTTCTTCTATTATTTGCCATTCCTACATTGATTTTTGGTGTATACTGGGTACCCGTAACAGACTGGGTTAGAGGTTCATTGTCATTTTTCATGCCGGGGATGTAAATTGTTTGAATTTTACCATAGAGGTGAGATAAGAATTAAGTGATATCTGATTATTTTCCAATACTCGTTATTTTTCTTCTGGTATCGGCTTTTGTGGGTGTCAGTTTAATTATAACGCATCTCTTAGGACCGAGGATTAAGGATAAAATAAAACTTTCACCCTATGAATCCGGTGTTGATCCATTGGAAGATACCAGAATTCGATTTACTATTAAATTTTTTATTATAGCAATGCTGTTTATCATTTTTGATATTGAAGTGGTTTTTCTTTTTCCCTGGGCTGTCGTATTCAAAGATTTTCTTTCAACAGGAAACCTGATCTTTTGGGAAATGGCAGTTTTCCTTGGGATTCTGTTATTTGGATTTATATTTGTCTGGAAAAAGGGAGCGCTGGATTGGGAATGAAACAAGACGTTAAATCAAATGTACTAACCACGACTGTTGAAGCAGCAATCAACTGGGGGAGAAAGAATTCTCTCTGGCCAATGCCGTTCGGGACTGCCTGCTGCGGGATCGAATTCATGGCGGTACTTGCTGCAAGAACTGACATAGCGAGATTCGGTGCGGAAGCTATCCGGTTTTCGCCAAGGCAGTCGGATTTACTCATTGTAGCCGGAAGAATTTCCATCAAAATGATGCCTGTTTTGGAGAGAATATATGAACAGATGCCGGAACCCAAATGGGTGATTTCCATGGGCGCCTGTGCATCAAGCGGCGGTGTATTTGATACGTACAGCGTTATTCAGGGGATTGATCAATTTATTCCTGTAGATGTTTATGTTCCGGGATGCCCACCCAGACCCGAAGGTGTAGTAGATGGTCTTTTAAAATTACAAAAATTGGTGAGTAAGGAAAAATTATCTGACTATAAGATTTCACAGGCGAAATGATCCTGCAAAATAGTATAGAAAAAATTAAATCAGAATTTTCCCACCATGTGCTGGAGGAATCAGAATTCGCCGGTGATACTTCTCTCCACATAAATGGAGAGAAAGTTTTAGATATTCTGAAATTGCTAAAAAATGAAGGATTTAATTTTCTATCTGATCTTACTGCAGTGGATAATTTGGACATTGGCAGGCATGAGAGATTTGCTGTTGTTTATCACCTTTTGTCCCATGAAAGTGCAGAACGTTTGACTGTAAAAGCATATATTTCAGAAGATAATCTTAAACTACAATCAGTTGAATCTCTTTGGAAAACGGCAGACTGGCAGGAGAGAGAAGTATTTGATCTTTATGGTATTGAGTTTGAAGGTCATCCCAATTTAATCCGAATCTTAAATCCAGAGGATTACAAAGGATATCCCCTTCGGAAAGATTATTCCCGGGTGGGCAGGGGAGAACGCCGCGATTTTAATATTGTAAAAAGAAGAGTTGGTTCCAAATTTGAATAATATAACAAACAATCAGACAAATACTCTTGATACCGAAAAAATGGTACTCAATTTCGGTCCCCAACATCCTTCAACCCATGGGACACTGCGTATCATAATGGAATTAGACGGGGAAACCGTTACAAATGCAATTCCGGAAATAGGTTATCTGCATTCAGGTTTTGAAAAGCTTGGGGAAGATTTGGATTACAACCAGTATATTACTATTACAGATCGAATGAACTATCTGTCGCCCCTCTGCAACAATGTTGCATTTGCATTGGCAGCTGAGAAGCTCATGGGAATCGAAGTTACCAAACGTGCAGAGTATATTCGAGTATTGATGTCAGAATTGAGCCGCATTGCTGATCATATATTGAATGTAGGTATGTTGGCAGTTGATCTGGGAGCTATGACAGCATTTCTGTATGCATTTAAACTCAGGGAGGACATTTACGATCTTTTTGAAGCAGCTACGGGCACCCGCCTTACCACAAGCTATACGCTGGTCGGAGGGTTAATTCGGGATATTCCGGAAAATTTTGATATAGCTGTCATTAAGGTTCTTGACGATGTGGATGACGTTGCCAATGATATTGAAACTTTATTGAATAAGAATCGAATATGGCATGACCGGACCAAAAACATTGGCATTATTTCAAAAGATGATGCAATCTCATACGGTATCTCCGGTCCCATGGCAAGAGCATCAGGTATTGAGTGGGATATCAGAGTGAATGAACCCTACTCAAGTTATGATGATTTTGATTTTGACGTAACCATTGCATTGAATGGTGATGTATTTGATCGGTATTTGGTGAGGATGGAGGAAATTCGCCAGAGCGTAAAGATATGCCGTCAGGTGTTGGATAAAATGCCATCTGGAGATGTGAATATTGATCCAGATTTGGGATTTAGCATTCCTCCAAAAGACGAAGTTTATAATTCTATTGAGGGACTCATCTATCATTTTGAAGTTACCATGCCAAACAGAGGAATGACACCTCCAATCGGTGAAGCTTATGTACCCACAGAATCACCCAATGGTGAATTAGGGTTTTATATTGTGAGTGATGGAACCCGGGTACCTTCTCGTGTCCGTACACGGCCGCCATCACTGATGAACTATTCGATTTTCTCAAAACTTATTGAAGGACATATGCTTTCCGATGCACCGGCGATCCTTGGCAGTATAAACATTATCGCAGGAGAATTGGATCGATGAACTCTAATGGCACCCTCAAACAAAAATTCACCTTCGTTGAGCCGGATAAAGTGAAAAAAATTCTTTCCCAATATCCCGATAAACAATCCGCAACATTGCCTCTTCTGCATCTGGCACAGTCACAGGTGGGATACATTTCTGCAGGTGTAATTGATACTATTGCTGATTTGGTGGATTGCCACCCCGCTGTTGTCATGGACTGTGTCTCTTTTTATACCATGCTTTATACCAAACCTCAAGGTCGCCATAGAATTCAAGTTTGTCAGACACTTTCCTGCAGTCTGAACGGTGCAGATACTCTCGTGGATCATGTGCAGGATAAATATGGAATCAAACCGGGTGAAACAACAACGGATGATCGCTTTACACTCATGAAAGTAGAATGCCTTGGTTCTTGTGGAACGGCGCCGGTTGTACAAATAAATCACGAATATCATGAAGGTTTATCTCAACAAAAATTAGACGAATTGCTGGAGACTCTTCCATGAGTACTTTTCAACCTGTCCTGACAGAGCATATCCATCAGGAAGACTGTCATACCCTTCCATTTTACAAAAGCGTTGGAGGATATACTGCAATTGAAAAAGTACTAAAAATGAGTCCTGAGGATGTTACCCGGGAAGTGAAGGATTCAAATCTTCGCGGCCGGGGTGGAGCAGGTTTTCCCACTGGTATGAAATGGGGATTTATTCCCAAGGATAGTGAACAAACGAAATATCTCATCAACAATGCAGATGAAAGTGAGCCGGGTACTTTTAAGGACAGACTACTTATGAATAAGGCGCCACATCAAATGCTTGAGGGCATGATCATAGCTGCCTATGCCATCGGCTGCCATACATCCTTCATTTACATTCGCGGAGAGTTTTACAAAGAATATAAATTGCTGGAAAAAGTAATAGCTGAAGCATATAACGAGAACCTTTTGGGAAAGGGAATTCTTGGCTCAAATTACGATCTTGACGTTGTTGTACATCGCGGAGCGGGAGCCTACATTTGTGGTGAAGAGACTGGGTTAATCGAATCCCTTGAGGGAAAACGAGGTTGGCCAAGGATAAAGCCGCCTTTTCCTGCCATCGAAGGTTATCTTCGCTGTCCTACGGTGGTGAATAATGTTGAGACCCTTTCCTGCCTTCCTCATATTATCAATCGCGGAGTAGAATGGTTTAAATCCATCGGTACTGAAAAAGGTCCGGGACCACGGCTTTTCTGTGTTTCGGGACGGGTTAATAACCCAGGTGTCTTTGAAGAACCTATGGGCATCTCCCTTAAAGATCTTATTTTTGATAGGGCTGGTGGCATACCGGATGGCAAAAAATTGAAAGCTGTTTTCCCCGGCGGTTCCTCATCCGCTATCCTGACCGCTGATGAAGCAATGGATGTAATGATGGATTTTGAGGATTTGGTAGAAAAGAAGAGCATGCTGGGATCTGCCGGTGTTATTGTTATGGATGAAACGGTAGATATGGTGCAGGCTTGCTTCAATATCGCCCGGTTTTATGCACATGAATCCTGCGGGCAATGCACTCCCTGTAGAGAAGGAACTGCATGGCTGGTGAAAATGCTTACACGTTTGGTAAATGGTGGCGGAAAATCAGAGGATATCGACATGCTTTTTGAGATTACGGATAACATCGGTGGTCTTATCGATTTTTCAAAAGGCAGTTTCGGCAAGACCATTTGTCCATTTGGTGAAGCAGTGGCTTGGCCAGTGAAAAGTTTTGTTGAAAAGTTCAAAGATGAATTCCTGAAATATTTACCCCGGGAAAAGGTGGTTGCATAATGCCCTTATTAAAAATAGATAATAAAGAAATTGAGATAAAAAGTGGTACAACGGTTTTACAGGCAGCCGAAGGCAATGGAATAGAAATACCACATTACTGCTACCATCCGGCACTGCAGATTGTAGGTAGCTGCCGTATGTGCCTTGTACAGGTAGAAGGGATGCCTAAACTGCAGGTATCATGCAACACGTTTGTAGGGGATGTTCCCCCGGAGCGTAAAGTTAACGGCAAGTACGATATGGTGGTGGATACACAAAATGATCTCGTGGTTCAAGAAAGGAAAAATATACTGGAATTTCTTCTTTTAAATCATCCTCTTGATTGTCCAGTATGCGACCAAGCCGGTGAGTGCTATCTTCAGGACTACTCATTCAAATTTGGCAACGCCCACAGCCGATTCGATGAAGCAAAAAGAGTGCGCCCCAATGAATATCTTGGTTCCCAGATTGTTATCAATCACAACCGTTGCATCATGTGTAGTCGTTGTGTTCGTTTTACGCGGGAAATTTCAGGTACCAGTGAACTATTTGTTGAAGACCGCGGATATGGCTCTAAAATAGCAGCGCTGGAAGATAGACCCCTTGATAATCTTTTGGCAGGTAATGTTGCAGACATTTGCCCGGTGGGAGCCCTTTTGAGTACAGATTATATTCATACAAACCGTATCTGGAATTTGAACATGAAAAAATCTGTATGTCAGGATTGCAGTGTAGGGTGCAATGTAGAAGTTTATGCACAAAATGATCAGGTATTCCGTGTAATCGCTCGTGAAAATCAAGATGTGAATGGATATTTCATGTGTGACATTGGTAGATATGGATTCAGGCAGTTTGATGACCATGAGCGAATTACATCACCTAAAATCCGGAAGGAAGAAACGTTCACTGATATAAGCTGGGAAGGCGCTCAAAAGGAAATATATGATCATTTTTCCCGATCCCAAAATGGTAAAAAACCTAAAGTGGCTGGAATTGCTTCACCTTTTCACACCAATGAAACATTATTCATGTTTGGACGCTTGATAAACAATTTGTTCAAAGATCGGGGAATCATGGGATCATTTCCGGGAATTGAATCGGAAGAAGATATTGTATATCCATCAGGCTTCAGAATAAGCAAAGACAGGTCACCGAACACCCAGGGACTGAAAGATCTGTGTCAGGGACTTGTGGATGATATTTTAACCACCATAAAAGAAGAAAAAATACAATATGCCGTTATTCTTGATGATAGGGCTGACCGAACTTTAGATGAAAGTCAAAATGAGATTTTAAACCAGCTCGATTATTTGGTAGTTCTAACGTATGCCATGACACCAATTGCAGAAAAAGCACATCTCATTTTGCCGGGTGCAGCACCCTTTGAGAGGGAAGGTACGTTAACAAATGATCAAAGTAGAGTTCAGTGGTTAAGACGGTCTTGCAAACAACAGGGTAAATCAAGACCTGACTGGGCAATTCTGATGGAAATCATGAATACAGTAGGGAAACGTGAATTGGCATATGAATCAATAGGTGACGTGATTAAGGAAATGGGAAACAGATTTCCGGCGTATTTCGGAATTTCACTCTTTAAACTGGGTGATCAAGGACTTTTAAAGAACGGAGAGATGAAAACAAACTAATGGACCTGCTGGTTATATTTATCATTGTTGTAAAGGTTTTATTGGTTTTTGCAGGTACCATGTTAACAGTTATGGGGTTGACTTTAGCGGAAAGACGGGTTTCAGCTTTTATACAGTACCGTCTCGGTCCCAACAGAGTTGGACCTAAAGGATTGCTACAACCCATTGCTGATGGAATAAAATTTCTAATGAAAGAGGATATCATCCCGGATGGCGTAGATAAACCAATTTTCATATTGGCGCCGGCCATGATGCTGATTCCCGCTTTGATGACGTTTGCGGTCATTCCATTCGGAGCATCAATTACGCTTTTTGGTCATTTGGTTCCTTTGCAGGTAGCCGATGTGAATGTGGGGATACTTTACATTTTAGCTCTGACAAGTATTAGTGTCTATGGTACAGTCCTTGCGGGATGGTCATCTAACAGCAAGTATCCTTTATTGGGTGGACTTCGCTCGTCTGCTCAATTAATCAGTTATGAACTGGCTATGGGGCTTGCGGTAATCAGTATCATTATGATGGTTGGTTCCTTACGGTTAAATGATATTGTATCTATGCAGCAGGAGACCTTATTTGGATGGAACGTCTTCAAACAACCTCTCGCATTCTTAATCTTTTTAATTGCATCCTATGCTGAGACGAACCGTCTTCCCTTTGATTTGTCTGAGGCTGAACAGGAACTGGTAGGTGGTTACCACACTGAATACAGCAGTATGAAGTTTGCCATGTTCTTTATGGCGGAATATGCAAATATGATAACGGCTTCTGCGCTGATTGTAACATTATTTTTTGGCGGATGGGATGTACCGGGCCTAAATGAAACTACGCTGGGTGGATTGGGAGTATTCCTGTCAGTGCTAGCATTTATATTGAAAACTGCTTTTTTTCTATTTCTCTTTATCTTAGTTCGATGGACATTCCCCCGGTTCCGGTATGATCAACTCATGTATCTCGGGTGGAAGGTTTTGCTTCCCTTAGCGCTTGTGAATATTTTTATAACCGGCGGTATAATGACATTGTTGGCATAACATGGGTATCATAGTCAAATCATATGAACCTACATTTATTGACAGGATGTATCTGCCTGCATTATTGAGAGGTATGTGGCTTACCTTCAAGCATATGTTTAAGAAAAAAATAACAATTCAATACCCAGATGAAAAGCATATTCCCCCGGAGGGCTACAGGGGGCTGCACCGGTTGAACAAATTTCCCGATGGAAGGATCAAATGCGTGGCATGTGAAATGTGTGCAGTTGCATGTCCCGCCAAATGTATCCATATTATTCCCAGTCCTTCACCGTGGGAGGAGGGCAAGGAACGGTATCCCGTCCAGTTTGAAATTGATTTGCTTCGGTGCATTTTTTGTGGATTTTGTGAAATGGCATGTCCCGAAGAAGCCATTGAATTGACAGAAATATATGACTTTTCCGATTATACGCGTGAGGGATTGTGGATCGATAAAGGCGGATTGCTTGAGGTCTATGAATTGACGAAGGATCAAAATTATTACTCGAAACAAGAATAGTAATTGTCAGAGGAGTTGATAAACCCGCTATAGTCAAATATGGAATTGTCCAATTTATTTTATTTCATTGCTGCATTGAGTGTCACTACTGCCCTCATGGTGGTTCTCAGCAGAAATGCTGTTTACAGTGCGGTACTTTTGGTAATTACCTTTTTTCTCTTAGCTGTACAGTATCTTTTGCTTGAGGCGTATTTTCTTGCAGTGCTGGAAGTCCTGGTTTATGCCGGCGCCATTATGGTGCTTTTCGTCTTTGTAATCATGCTGTTAAATGTCGGCAAGGAAGAGAAACTGCCTAAATTGATACAGTTTCAAAAAGCATTAAGCGTATTTTTGGTTGTTTTATTTTTTATTGGTGTATCACTATTGGTTATGAATGGATCAAATGAATTGCATGTTACATCTGTGCAATCTTCCATGGGAAATGTTTCAGCCCTGGGAACAGCCCTCTTTTCAAAATACCTTTTTCCATTCGAGATTGCTTCACTATTGTTGCTCGTTGCATTAATTGGTACTGTTTTTCTTGCGAAAAGGAAAGTATGATCGTTCCTGTTGAACATGTTGTAATGATAAGTGTACTCCTATTTTCCATTGGAGTTATGGGGGTATTGTTCCGGAGAAATGTAATCATCATTTTTATGTCCATTGAACTAATGTTGAATGCTGTAAATCTTTCTCTGGTGGGATTTTCGCGTTATTATAACAGTGTGGATGGGCAGGTCTTTGTATTTCTTGTGATGACATTGGCAGCGGCGGAAGTAGCTGTAGGACTTGCCATCATCATCGCACTTTACAGAAACAGACAGACGACGAATATTGATGAGATGAACCTGATGAAGAATTAGCCATGGACACAATTATATCCATAAAACCTCTGCTGGCGATTTTGGTTTCTATTGTAGGTGCCCTGCTTATTATTTCCACACGGAATAAGCCGGACCTCCGGGAATCATGGTCCATTATTGCCGGCGTGTTAAAACTGGGTATTGTACTCTCCATGATTCCGGCTGTGGTTTATGACAAAAAGATCATTGAGTATACGTTGTTCAGTCTTCTTCCCGGTATTGAGATTAGCTTCAGAGTTGACTCTTTTGGTCTTCTGTTTGCCATGGGCGCCTCGTTACTCTGGATTGCAACTTCCTTTTATTCAATCGGGTATATGCGATCCACGAATGAACAGTCGCAGACACGGTATTTTGCCTGTTTTGCGGTCTCCCTATCCGCTACCATGGGAGTGGCATTCTCAGCAAATCTTTTTACAATGTTTCTATTTTATGAAGGACTGACCATTATTACGTACCCTCTGGTTGCTCACAAGGGTACTACGGAAGCAAAAGCAGGTGGAAGGAAATACGCCATATACCTTCTGGGTGCTGCCAAAGCTTTCTTGTTGGTGGCTATCATTCTCACGTATAATCTTGCAGGTACACTTGAGTTTTCAAAAGAGGGAATCTTTTCGGCCATAGTTCAGTCGGGCCATCCAGAACTGCTGTATGTTATCTTTGTGCTTTTCTTTTTCGGGTTTGCCAAGTGTGCGGTCATGCCCTTTCACAGTTGGCTTCCGGCCGCAATGGTAGCTCCCACGCCCGTGAGCGCACTGCTTCATGCCGTTGCTGTGGTGAAGACCGGTGTCTTCACTGTCCTTCGCGTCATATTTTTTGTCTTCGGTGCTGACCTTATGATGGATATCGGGGTGGATGTTTTTGCCGTCACTTTTGCGTCATTTACCATCATTGTGGCGTCGCTCGTTGCCTTGAGCAGGGATAACCTGAAGGCACGGCTTGCTTTTTCGACAATAAGTCAACTTTCATATATTATTCTGGGTGCTGCTTTGCTTACTCCCAGCGCAATGGTAGGCGGAATCATACACATAACGAATCATGCCTTTTCAAAAATTACGCTCTTTTTCTGTGCAGGGTCTATTTACGCCTCAGCCCATAAGACTGAAGTGAGTCAGTTGAGCGGAATAGCGAAAAAAATGCCGTGGACAATGGTCGCCTTTGCAATTGCCACCTTGAGTATGATAGGCATTCCGCCTGCGAGCGGGTTTATTACAAAATGGTATCTTGTTATCGGTTCAATGGAAAGGCACAGTGTGGCAGTGCTTGCCGTACTTCTTGCAAGTTCGTTTCTCAATGCGGCATATTTTATCCCAATTGTGTATAAGGCATTTTTTGGGAAGGAAGATTCAGGCAAGGATGATAACGGACAAGATTCTGATGGTCATCAGGAGGAAGTAAAAGAAATCCCGTTTATGGTGATTCCTCTCATGTTGACCGCAATCGTAAGTGTTGTACTGGGCTTGTATCCTGACTTTATAGTGAAATTGGCTGAGAACATAGTGAAATGAAATTACTGGAAATCATAGAGGCACTAAGGAAAATGAAAATAAAGAGAATCGCTTATGGTGTGCTGGCTCTCCTCATTCTGGTAGATTTTATTATTCCACGCCACGAGATTCACTTTTTCGGAGACAAGATTCCGGGATTTTGGTCTTTCTTTGGCTTTATCGCATGTGTGGTGATTATTGTAGCATCCAAATGGCTGGGTAAGTATGGACTGATGAAAGACGAGGATTACTATGATAAGTAACTTATTTCAACTTGAGTTTATTCATCCTTCGGTATTCTATCTTTTAGGAGGACTTCTAATACCCCTGCTCAAGGGGAGGGTAAAGCAGGGCTACATGCTGTTTCTTGCTCTTTCGGCTTTTTTTGCTGTTGTGGCAATGCCTCATGGGACATACGGCGTGTATGAGTTTCTTAATTGGAAATTGACCTTCGGGAGTGTGGATAAGTTGAGCAAGGTCTTTGCTTGTATTTTCACCCTAATGGGTGTTATCGGGGTCATCTATTCTCTTCGTGTAAAGAACGATGGTGAACATCTTGCCGCCTTCTTTTACGTTGGAGGTTCCCTTGGTGTGACCCTTGCAGGTGATTTCCTGACTCTTTTCATTTTCTGGGAATTGATGGCTTTTTCATCGGTGTTTCTCGTATGGTTTCGAAGAATACCTGCTTCTGTTGACTCCGGATTCAGATATCTTCTGTGGCATGTGGCTGGCGGACTCATACTGTTAGCCGGGATTATACTTCAGTACTCGGTGAGCGGTGATTTAACTATCCAGAATCTGCCGTTTCACGGCTGGTGGCCAACAGACATTCAGAGTCTCGCACTGTTTCTCATTCTCATAGGGTTCATTTTTAATGCAGCCGTTCCTCCCTTTGGCGCCTGGCTCCCTGATGCATACGCAGCAGCTACTGTCACCGGAGCAGTTTTTATGAGCGCTTTTACTACTAAGACTGCTGTCTATGCACTGATCAGGGTCTGCGCAGGATCGGAGATACTTATAATTTTAGGAGTTGTCATGGCGATATATGGAGTCGTTTATGCGGTTCTCGAAAATGATGCCCGAAGACTTCTTGCCTATCACATTATCAGTCAGGTGGGTTATATGGTGGCAGGTGTAGGTTTGGGGACTCATTTGGCCATAAACGGGGTCACAGCCCATGCCTTCTGTCATATCCTTTACAAGTCTCTACTGTTTATGGGGACAAGTTCAGTTTTGTATATGACGGGAACGGCAAAACTGACGGAGCTGGGTGGTCTTTATAAGACCATGCCCCGGACGATGATTTATACCATCATAGGAGGTCTTTCCATATCCGCGTTCCCTCTATTCAGTGGGTTTGTAAGTAAGTCCATGACGGTTGCAGCCTTTGGCGAAGAGCATTTTATGTGGGCGTTCATCGGACTGATGGTTGCCTCAGCCGGGACATTTCTTCACACTGGTTTAAAAATCCCCTATTTCATATGGTTTGGCAGAGACAGAGGTATTAAAGCAAAGGAACCTCCATGGAATATGGAACTCGCAATGATAATCGGCGCACTTTTCTGTGTTGGGCTCGGGATCTTTTACAAGCCACTTTATGCGTTGCTTCCTTATCCTGTTCATTTTGAGCCCTATACGGCGTATCATACCTGGGAGACTTTGCAGATACTTCTCTTTACGCAGTTCGGATTTTTCCTGCTTCTGAAAAAGCTCTGGTGCAAGGACACCATCAGTCTGGATACAGACTGGTTTCCGAGAAAAGCATCAAAGGCATTTCTGTGGTTTTCGAATAAACCGCTAGCGAGGTTGGAGTACAACTTTATTGGTGAGATTTACGAGTTTATTGTGCAGAAACCGATTATGAAAGTTGCCAAGTTGATGAAACAGATAGATACCGTGATCGTTGATGGGACTGTCCATGAAATGGGACGGTTGACTCTTGTTTGGAGCAGGATGATGCTTGTGGTTCAGAGTGGGCAGATTCATCACTATGCCATGTTTATAACCGCAGGAGTCATTTTCCTGATTTTAATTGTAGTTGGATTGCTTTAGGCAGCGGAGCTATGGAAGGAATTATTCTTAACGAACTTGATTATCCGGTACTGACGGTTATCACTTTTCTGCCGATGGCAGGGGCACTCGTCATTCTGCTCTTGAAAAACGCTAGTGCAATAAGATGGCTTGCTCTTGCAACTACGGTGGCGACTTTCATTCTTTCGCTTCCTGTTTTTGCACATTTTGATAAGACGACTTACGCCATGCAGTTTGCCGAAATTCATCCATGGATACCTGCGTGGAATATTACCTACAAGGTCGGCGTTGATGGTATCAGCGTATTGTTTGTATTTCTTGCGGCGATTTTGAGTGTCCTCTGTGTCACTGTATCGTGGAAGGCAATAGAGACGAAGACAAAAGGATTCTTCGTGTCCGTTTTGATCATAGAGACAGCCATGATAGGGATTTTTGTCTCCCTTAATGCGTTCCTCTTTTATTTATTTTGGGAACTCACACTCATACCGATGTTCTTTCTTATAGGGGTGTGGGGAGGAAAAAACCGATTATATGCCTCCATTAAATTTGTCATTTTCATGGTAGCTGGCAGCGTTTTTATGCTGGTGGGCATCATCGTGCTTTACCATGCGGGAGGCAAGACGTTTGATATAGTGGAGCTTTCCAGAGTGAGTTACCCTGCTGAGCTTCAAATGGGACTCTTTCTCGGTTTTTTTGCCGCATTCGCCGTGAAGATGCCCATGTTCCCAATTCATACATGGCTCCCGGATGCCCATACAGAAGCGCCCACAGCAGGGAGCGTCATACTTGCGGGAATTCTACTTAAAATGGGGGGCTACGGGTTCTTGAGATTTTCTTTACCCATGTTTCCCCATGCGGTGAATACACTTTTTATTCCACTGCTTATCCTTTCCGTGACTGCCATAATCTATGGTGCTTATGTCACGCTGATGCAAAACGACATGAAGAGACTGATTGCCTATTCAAGTGTCAACCATATGGGATTTGTAACGCTGGGGATTTTTACACTGAACCAAACAGGTGTTGAGGGCGGGATACTCCAGATGATAAATCACGGTATCATCACGGGGGCGCTGTTCCTGTGTGTCGGGATGATCTATGAAAGGACCCACTCCAGGATGATTGATGATTACGGGGGACTTTTTAAGACTATACCCGTGTTTACTGTCTTTTTTGCAATTTTCACACTTGCCGCAATTGGTTTTCCGGGGATGAACGCTTTTGTGGGCGAGTTCCTTATCATTAGCGGTGCGTTCAAGGCAAATATGATTATTGCTGCATTTTCCATCCTTGGGGTAGTCCTGGGGGTGTGTTACATGGTATGGTTGTATTACAGGATTGCCATGAATGAAGTAAATCCCAGCACCGAGTCACGCCTCTTTGACTTGGAATTCAGGGAAATAGCAACCCTTGTTCCGCTTGTGGTGCTTGTATTTTTCATAGGGGTTCAACCGAGCGTATTGTTAAGTTATATGCATGTCTCGGTAGCGCACCTGCTTGAGCAGGTAAATAGCGCAGTATCCGTTGAAAGTTTCAATTTGCATGATTCAGAAAGCTTGATTGCTCAATACGTGAAGGAGATTTTTGGATGGGTTTGATAAGGAAAAAAGGGAAACGCCTATGACTCCACACGGCATTTCTGGAGAACACCTTTCTCTCCTCTGGACGATACCATTCGTTGGTCTTCTCTTGTCAATTGCAATTTTTCCTTTGGTTTCCCCTCATTTCTGGCACCTTCACTTTGGCAAAGTAACTGCATTGTGGGTTTTTCTTTTGATAGTAGCCATGATTCTGTCAAATAAAATTTCAACTGGAATTATTACCTATGAACTTCTGCACACTGCATTGCTGGAGTATCTTCCATTTATAATTCTTCTTCTGGCACTATTTACCATTTCAGGAGGAGTCCGTGTTACGGGGTCCCTGCAGGGAAGTCCGCCTGTGAATCTTGGAATAATTGTATTAGGTACATTTCTTGCAAGTTTGATTGGAACCACTGGTGCTGCAATGATTCTGATTCGCCCTTTGATCCGGGCGAACAAGTGGAGGAAACACAATGTGCATGTTATTATCTTTTTTATATTTCTCGTTGCCAATATCGGTGGATCGTTAACTCCTCTCGGTGACCCGCCTCTTTTTCTCGGATTTCTAAAGGGTGTTTATTTTTTCTGGACAACCACACATATGTTTTTTCCCATGCTGCTGGTTGCTGTGATTTTATGGATTATGTTTTATTTCACTGATTCGTATTATTTCAAAAGGGAAGTGGCTCCAGAAAGAAATATTGCTATTGAAAACCAGGAAAAAATTGGTCTTGAGGGAAAGGTCAATTTATTTCTTCTTTTGGGAGCTGTGGGATCAGTACTTTTGAGCGGACTTTGGAACCCCCACAAGTATTTTGAGATTTATGGTGTTCATGTTGAACTGCAAAATCTTGTTCGGGATATTCTATTATTATCTCTTGCTTTCACCAGCTGGAAAGTTACAAACAGGAAAATCAGGGAACTGAATGAATACAGCTGGTTTCCAATTGTGGAAGTGGCAAAGCTGTTTGCCGGAATATTTGTTACAATCATTCCTGTCATTGCTATTTTAAAGTCAGGGATGAAAGGATCGCTGGCTTCTGTGGTTGGGGCAGTTACCGGTACCAACGGTGAACCGCTTAATGCTTTTTATTTCTGGTTGACCGGTATTCTGTCAAGTTTTCTGGATAACGCTCCCACCTATCTTGTATTTTTCAATACTGCCGGTGGCAATCCGGATTTTCTAATGAATTCCATTCCGCAAACACTATTGGCAATTTCAGCTGGTGCGGTTTTTATGGGAGCAAATACGTATATCGGGAATGCACCTAATTTTATGGTGAAGTCCATTGCTCAGGAAATGGATATTGATATGCCGAGTTTCTTCGGCTACATGGTGAAATATTCTATTCCAATCCTCATTCCTGTATTTATTCTTGTAACCTGGGTATTTTTTAGATAGGGGATATCTTGGACATTAGTCAATACTTCTCGCAAAATGATTTAACCGGTATTTTACCGGAAATAACGCTTCTGATGGGCGCTTTGTTGGTGCTGACGGTGGAACTTTTCTGGTCCAATCAAAAGAGATTAATGATCTGGTTAGGATTGGCTGTTTTGGCAGGAGCTGGCATAATAGTCATAAAAAATGCCGGTCAGGCAACTACACTGTTTAATGGAATGGTGGTTTTGGATAGCTATTCCGCATTTTTTGATCTTCTTTACATTGCTGTATCGGGAGTGACACTTATCCTTTCATACCACTATTTTGAACGCCAGGGAGACGGTATGAAGGGTGAGTTTGTTTCCCTGATACTGTTTTCTGCAATCGGAATGATGCTCATGACACGAGCGAATGATCTTATCATCGTTTTTCTGGGTCTCGAGCTTTTGTCTTTATCCCTATATGTTTTGGTTGGATTTTTCAGGCATGATGTACTAAGCAATGAATCTGGAGTTAAATATTTGTTATTAGGTGCATTTTCAACGGGATTTTTCCTATTTGGCGCATCTTTGATTTATGGGTCTACGGGAACAACGCAGTTTGGTGAAATTGCAAATTCAATAAGCAGCGGTAATGTGTTATCAGATATTCTTCTTATGCTGGGGCTTGGGTTGTTATTGGTCGGATTTGCGTTTAAGGTAGCGCTGGTGCCATTTCACATGTGGTCCCCGGATGTGTACCAGGGAGCGCCCACTTCAGTTACTGCTTTTCTTTGCACAGCGCCAAAGGCAGCAGGATTTGGAGCGCTTCTGAAAGTTCTGTTAATTGCATTCCCTGAAATTCATCCCCATTGGCAGGGACTGTTCTGGATGATCATTTTACTGACGATGACTATTGGAAATATCTCTGCACTGGTACAATCAAATATCAAACGGATGCTGGCATTTTCGAGTATTGCCCATGCTGGATATTTGGCGATGGGGATACTTGTACTTACCAAGTCGGGTGTATCCGCCGTCATGTTGTATCTCGCTGTATATTCAGCCATGAACCTGGGGTCATTTGCCATCATATCCTTTTTTGAAAAAGAGGGAAGAGGAGTCTCATTCAGTGATTACCGCGGATTGGCGGCGAAACATCCCTTGATGGCGGCTGTACTTTCTCTCTTTATGCTAGCATTAGCGGGATTTCCTCCTACGGCTGGATTCGTGGCAAAATATGCTGTTTTTTCCAGTGCACTTGAGCAGGGATATGTCTGGCTTGTTGTGTTTGCGGTACTGAATTCGCTTGTTTCTGTTTATTATTACATCCGAATTATTGTTAATATGTATATGGTTGAAGAAGAGGAAACGATTGCTTCCCATGTAACACCTATGAATGCCATATTATTAACATTTTTGGCAGGAATTGTGATTCTTTTTGGGATTTATCCTTCATGGTTGATTGATATTTCAATAAAAGCAGCCAGTGTTTTTTCATAAATTAGATATATGAGAATTACAAAAGTTTATACCAAAACAGGTGATGACGGAACTACAGGACTTGCGAGGGGTGAGCGGGTTCCGAAAGATCACCCGAGGATTCAGGTACTCGGTTCGCTGGATGAGACCAATTCTGCAATCGGTCTTGTTCTTACATTAATAATTGATGACAGGATCAAAGTGATTCTGAATAAAGTACAGCACGTCCTTTTTGATATTGGTGGTGATTTAGCTATGGGTGGTCAACCGCTGGGATTGGTTAAGGAAGAATATGTGATTGATCTGGAATCCGCCATTGATGAGTTAAATTCAGATTTACCTCCATTAAAAGAATTTATTCTTCCCGGTGGATCGAAAGCTTCAGCGCACCTTCATCACGCCCGGTCGGTTAGCAGGAGAACTGAACGCGATTTGATTTCTCTTCATCAACGGGAACCTGTGGATGAAATTTTCATAAAATACCTGAACCGCCTTTCAGATTTTCTTTTTGTTGCCGCAAGGGTCCAGAATGCAAAAGATGGAGGCGGAGAAGAAATATGGGAAAAATAAGCTGGAAAGTGTAAATTAACTACTGTGAAACAGACTTTATCTATTACAGTTCTATTTGTGATCCTGATTGGGTTGCTGATGCCCGTATTCTCATATGATAATAATTGCGATTGCTGCGGTAGTGATATGGCTTGCTGTAATTTGATGCAAAATTCATCGTGTAATAATAATGGTGAGTGGAAATGTTCACCTCCCACATTTTTACCTGTTGGACCGAAACCTGCATCCATTAAGGTTAATATTTTTACCATAATTGAAATTGCATTAAGTGCTGATTATTCTGTAATCAGCAAAGAAGACATCTCTGTAACAGATTTTACATATTCATTACCCCCACCCAAAATTCCCCTTTATCTGAAAAGTCATTCCTTTCTTATTTAGACGATCTTCTCCCGAACGGTGGAATAGGTCTGCCTATCAAATTTGTTAATCATTAATTAAAGGAGAAGATTATGTTTAAATCATTAAATTTTTATTTAGGTCGTTTTATTGCGCTCAGTTTTTTATTGAGCTTTACCTTAGTCCCGTTAAAGGGACAATGACCCCTTTGAAGCAACCCAAGCCTCCCGGTCGGGACGGCAAATTCAGGTGTGGGACTTAATCGTGGACAGGTCATGTTCGGTGGGAGTTTGGTAAACCAATATATTGACTGGTGGCACGATGAAATTGATATTTCTTCAGGTGAACATGGGGGAATCCTCAATTCCACCCTTGGTGCATTTAATATAAATATTGGATTAAATGACAACTGGAATCTGGAAGTAAATCTTGTGGCTGGCGCCAGGACATTGAACTATGAAGGAGAACCGAATGATCATCATCGGGACGAAACCAGAAAAGGTCTTGCTGATAGCAGAATCATCCTGAGACGGATTCTCGAGAACCAAATCTTCGGTCCCGGAAAAAAAGTTTTTCTCGGATACGGTATCGTCATCCCATCAGCTAACACAATCACGGATAATCCGTTTGAACATGAAAATAGTAGAAATGGAGATGCGAAAGAACACACTCATTTTAATATGAGTGAAGGTGTTTATAAGTTTCTTGGAGAAGTTCAGTATTTCGAAAGAGGAGAATCACCGTTCATTTTTGGTGGAGTAGGGAAATTGGAAGTACCCTTATCACCCAATAAGTACGATTACCTTGCAGGCAGTCAATTTAACGGTTCACTCATGATTTACTGGCAGACAAAACGGTGGTTCAAAGGAATTCCCTATTTTACAGTTGTTGGTCAATACAGAACGATGGATTATTGGGATGGTGTTAAAGCACCCAATTCCGGTGGAACTGTTGTTCAGTTGAGCAGCGGTCTGGTGTGGAATCTGTATGGTGGAATAATGACCATGTCATTCCGGGTTCCGGTGTTGTTTACAACAAACATGGTGGGTGAAGGAGCAAGTAATATCGATAGTAAAACATCAGTATGGGGAGTATCCTTAAGTTTCAGGAAAGTAATCAACTTGCAGAAACTTTGGCCAAAGAAAAAAGATGAGCACAAAATGCACGACCACGATCATGATGATGACCATAAAGACATGCATTAAACCGACCTTTTTCACTCTGTTCATTTTCTTTTTCGGTTGCGGAACAAATGATTTGACTGTTGAAGACATGATATCGCTAGCTATTCCGGGAAGCCTATTTCCACGATTGGTTTCCACTGATGAAGGGACAATACTCATGTCCTGGCTTGTACCAACAGGAAGTGAAGATGAATGGGAATTAAAGTTTTCAGAATGGAATTCAAAAAAGTGGTCAAAACCTCAAACGATTTTCAAAGGTAACCGCTTTTTTGTGAACTGGGCAGATTTTCCGTCCATTTATCAAGTTTGCGGGGATACGCTGGCTGCTCATTGGCTTACCATGGCTGGTGAAGGTGCCTACGAATATAACGTGAATGTTTCATTTTCTTATTATAGAGGAAAAAACTGGACTGCACCTGAGATCCCCCATAAAGATGGTGTTTTGGCTGAACACGGTTTTCTCTCATTTTTCACTACGGGTGATGGAATTGGAATGGCATGGCTCGATGGACGAAACATGATGATGGATGAAGAAGAAAATGTTTCCGGAGCTATGAATCTTATTTCAACCACTTATTCAGATGGGAAATGGACTTCTGAGAAAATTTTGGATGACCGTGTCTGTGAATGCTGTCCCACCGCTTCACTGCAAATGGATGATAATGTGATTGTGGCGTATCGTGATCGAAATGCAGATGAAATTCGGAATATGAGTATTGTGAAATTTGAAAATAACGGTTGGTCTTCACCCATTACCGTTAATGAAGATAACTGGAAAATCCCGGGATGTCCGGTGAACGGACCGGTGCTTGCTGGCAATAATGAATCCATGGCGGTGGGATGGTTCACCGCTCCCATGGGAAATTCGCAGGTGAATGTAACTTTTTCAAAGGATGGTGGTGATTCTTTCGGAAAAACGGTTAGAGTGGATTCAGGCAATCCCATGGGAAGGGTTGATTTGGAATGGCTCGGTGATGGAAAAGCAATTGTCAGTTGGATTGAATCGGTAGATGAAAAAGCAGAATTGATGATTCGGGTTATTCATGTTTCTGGGAAAATGGAATTACCTCATTCCATAAGTGAGATTAGTCCTTCGCGTGGGAGTGGATTTCCTCAAATAGTTAAGTTGAATGATAACCTGATTTTTGCATGGACCGATCCACAGGAGGAGTCATCCATTATAATGAAAAAAGTGGCATTGGCGGGGATTAATTAGAGACAATGACAAAAGTGAGAACCGTGTCATCGTCCATAGGATCCTTCGGACGAGTCCGAAGGACGTGGTGATCTCGTTTACTTTCTTTACTAACTAATGCGATTGCCCCGTCTAACAAGATGACTAGCAGGCCCTCCCAACGAGATGGAGGGTAGGCACATCTGCCAGTTGGCGGACTCCTTCGCTTACCTGCTGAACAGGTAGGCAATAATAGGTGATTATCCCAGTCGTTCACGGCTGGGAGTAGGAAAGATAAAGAATACACAAACGCCGTTAACGGCGTTATATTTTTATGTAAAAGTTCTTCAACCCAGACCTGAAGGTCTGGGTTATTTGTTTAATAATGATAAAAAATATTTCTTCTCTCCTTCACAAACCCCACGATTGCACAGCATCTCAGCCGGTCCAATGGATCCTTTGGATTTGACCTTTGGAAAATCGTGGGGCGCTATTCTTCATTTTCTAAATTGCAACACTCTGTTGCCTTTTTTATTTTTTGTTTGAGGGTTAGATTCGGGGATGAAGAGAATAGTATTACTTTTGCTAAACACTTTATATGTTATACAGTCTAACACACCAAATAAGATTATTATACGACGTTTGTAAAATAAGAAAGTATTTATTCCTCTCAAATAGATCAAATAACAACAATTAGGAGATTATTATGCTATTAAAAATAAAAAAGTATTTCAAAGGGATGTACTCTATTATATTTGAGAAAGGGGTGTGTAAGTTGATACTCAACCATAATCTTTCTGTTTTTTGTCTCGCCTCTTTTTTATTCATGAGTTGTGGTGATAATGAATCGGTCGGTATTTCAAAAGTTTATGTAACTTATCAAACAGCAGACAAGGTGGGTGTTTTTAACGGTGAGTCCGGAAAACTTATTCGTGAAGTGGATGTGGACATTGCATCCGGAACGATGGACAATCCCCATTATGTTGTCCTTGATGAAGAACAAGGTTACTGGTATGTAACACTTATTTCTTCAGGTTATGTATTAAAATTTGACCTTCAAACAGATGTTATGGTGGATTCCGTAGAGGTTGGAGAACTTCCTGCTCTCATGAGTGTCTTACCATAGACATGGTTTACAGATAGCAGAGTTAAAGAAGCCATGGAAT
>CAYXUG010000022.1:0-30417 GCA_964468655.1 uncultured bacterium
TCCATGGCTTCTTTAACTCCCAAAACTGTAAACCATGTCTATGGTAAGACACTTAACAGGTAAAAGAAAAAAGGATGGAAATAATTAATAAGTGTGAATTTATCTGAAAATCAGTTTGGAAGGAAAAGGGAAGGGATAGGGTATTGGTGGAGTTACCGCCGGGTAATGCCTGGCTTGAAATAGAAATAAATTGCAGGCAAGCACACAAGATACATTAAGATACCATATACACCAGATGGCAGGCTTAATACTGATAATCCATCTCTGGTATTCATAATCAGATTACCAACGGTTATTCCCACAGTGGCATTTTGAATTCCGGATTCGATAGCCACTGTAACAGCCCGTTTTTTGCTCATTTTAAAGAACTGAGAACTTCCATACCCCAGCAGTAACATAACTGCAATCAGTACAACAATTCCAGGGCCAAGAGTGCTTAGATTATTAATAAAAGCATCCCATTCACTGGCCAATGCGCCAAGAACAATAACGACAAACAGAACAGTTGATATCCTTGATGCTTTCGGTTCAAATTTCTCAGAAAATAGTTTTGCTTTATGATGCAGGAGTAATCCCAATGTCACCGGGACAGCCGTTAAAAGAAACATGGTGAGGCAAAGGGAAAGTACATTAATTGGCGGCGCTTCCTTGCCCATAAAATGCAGCATTGAAACGCCGGTAATTATCGGCAGTGTTATAACGGTTGCAATACTGACAAACGCTGTGTAGGAAATGGACAGGGCAACATCACCCTTTGCCAGTTTCGTCATCAGGTTGGAGGTTACGCCGCCCGGACAGCAGGCAAGCAGCATCATACCGGCTGCCAGTTCTTTTGAAAAACCAAACGTTGAGATGATCAAAAATGTCATCACCGGAAGAAGTACCATCTGATTAGTCAGTCCCACTGCGAATGCTTTGGGTTCAGTTAAAACTTTTTTGAAGTCATCGGTGGTGAGTCCGAGCCCAAGAGTGAACATGATAAATACAAGGGAAAGGGGTAAAAAAATGTCTATTAGCAAATTAATTCTCTATCACGTTTTAGGAGTCTAAGATTATTTCTTTTTCCCTTTTTTGGGCGCCCGGTACTCAAACCAGTCCTCTTTGGTGATTTCATGATAGTGTGCGGCTTCTTCAACTAAAATGCCGGCAGTGGATAATTTTACAGAGGCAATTTCCACCCTTACGCCTTCGGAAAATAAATGACGCACCAATTCAACAAAATCTGAATCTCCGGACATGATTATGATGGTGTCCACTTTGGATGCAAGCTGGATTGCGCGGATTGTAAGGGGAATATCCGCTGATTTGTGGCATGGAATTACCGAGCCGTAATAATTTTCATGCAGGCGCTCAGCAAATTTGGAAGATATGGCTTTCCCCTCACGGAAATACAAAAGCCGGTTCAAACTCCGTCCGTTTAATAATTTAGGGATCAGGGTATCGAAATTAATCATAGTATTCTTGGACTTTGACAGTTCATGAATACTGCGTTCTATATTATTTCCATCGCAAAGTATGGCAACGGATTGATTGATGTTGATGTTATCCATTGGAATTCCTCTTATTTAGTCCGCTAGTGTAAGGTATCTGGTGGTTTGGATGTTATGCCTATAATTATCATGCCCACTCGCTATTTTTTATCAGATTCTTTTTCTATCAAGATAAACAAAAATGAAAAGAGAAACCCACTCCAACCGTGATGCATTTGTACTACTTTCCAACCATCCTTAGCATATTCGTTTAATTGCCTGGATGTTCTCTCTTCCAGCCCTTTTATAGTCCATCGTTGACTAACAGTAATAACTTTATATTCTTTCCTAATGACACTCCTTATTATTGAGGTGGTATTTAGTCTATTGAAATTGTGGATTCGAATTTAATATTCACATAGCAACCTAACAAATAAACTAACAGGCGTATTCAATTACGATTTAAGAATTATTTCAAGTCCCAACAGTCACAGCATATTGGGATAATTCTTATTTAATTTCTTTCTAATAATAGGAAGCCTCTTCAATTCCGCCCTAACAGCCAGATCTTCAGTTCCGTTTTGTCATACTGGGCGTAGTGAAGTAGCTACTTTTTTAACCAGTTATCATCAGAATATCATTCAACCCGCAACTGCGGGATTCAGGATGACACTGTTTTATCCTAAAAATCACTTCCTCACAAAAATCAGCATCATTATTCCACCTATAAGAAAAACCACATTCCCGATCCACGCTGATAAAAATGGATCAACAATGGATTTGTATCCAATTGTCTGCCCGAAGCGGATAAATGCGTAATATCCGAAAATAACAAACACACTCATCCCAGCTCCGAATGCAAGTCCCCCTTTTGGCTTGGCGGCAACAAGAGGAACTGCAAACAGCATTACAATCAAGCTGGTGAAAGCGAATGATATTTTACCGTGCAGATTAACTTCCCACCGTGTGGTATCGACACCGCTTTTCCTTAATTCCACAATGAATGCTTTTAAGTCCTTGTAATTTTTTTCTTCCGGTGAAATGGCTTCTTTTGTGATGTCATCCGGTGAAATAGTCAATGTTATCATGGTATCTTTTTTTGAATACCGGACATTTGATTCAAATCCGTCTGCATCGAATTCTCTCACTGCATAATTATTAATTCTCCATACGGAATCTTCCGCTATCCAGTTCATTTTCGCTGCATCAATCCGTTTATACAGATGCCCGTCATTAAGAAACTGCATTGCAATTCCACGAGCTGATTTTTTATCCACCCTGTAATAATTGATGGCAATATGGAATTGATCTGATGTTCTCAGAAGGATATTATGGCGTTTTTGCTTGTAGTGCTTTTTTCTTTTTTTCCCGAGATGAGTTTTTTCGATCGTTCTCAATTCTTTATTGCATCGTGAGGCCACACTGTCTTCAATGAAAAATGATCCTGCGCTGATTAGAATTGAACAAATAATCAATGGAAGCGCTATCCGGTAAAGTGAAAATCCTGTAGCTTTCATGGCTGTGAGTTCATTCCGTTTTGAAAGGAGTCCAATGGTAAAAATACCTCCCAATAAAACCGACATGGGAAGTCCGATATTGATAAACCAGGGTAGTGTTAACAAATAGTATTTCAGTACAATGCTTCCCGAGACTGATGAATCTATGAACTTGTCCAGATTTTCTATGAGATCAACAATAACGAAAATGGAGACAAATCCAATGAGAGTAACGATAAAAATACTGCTGAAATTTTTGATTAAATAAAGGTCAAGTTTTCTCATTGAGATTTCGTTGCGCTCTTGTGTCGTGTATTTATTATGTAACTCATTTGATAATGTCCGTAAATTTACAATAACAGAAACATAAAACTACTTGAATCCAAGCTATTTTATTCCATATTTAAAAAATGAAACGGTGAGAGTCAAAAAAAATCTTTTCAGACTCAACAGCCAATTCTATATTGCCGGCTATTTTGAACACAAACAGAAATAAATTATTACTGATTATTGGAATTTTCATAATCATCTTTTGGGAATTCGCTGCATTCCGGCAGAATTTCGATTCCATAAACGAACCATCATTTCTTTCGGTGGTTCCACCGCTTATTGCCATTGTAATGGCGCTCCTCACAAAAGAAATAATCTTGTCCCTGTTTTGCGGAATTTGGGTGGGCTCAACGATCTTGTGGGGATTTCATCCTGTAACAGGGTTCACAAAAGCGCTGGATACCTATCTTGTCTCCTCATTGGCAGATCCTGATCACGCTTCTATTTTATTATTCAGTTTAGGATTCGGTGGTGTCATCGGTGTTATCAGCGCAAACGGTGGGATGCAGGGTATCGTTCAGGCATTATCCAACTATGCGAAATCGAGAAGAACAAGTCAGTTATCAACCATGCTCATGGGAATTGTCATCTTTTTCGATGATTACACCAATACGCTTTTTGTGGGGAACATGATGCGCCCTTTCACGGATAAGCTGAAAATTTCCCGGGAAAAACTATCCTACATCGTGGATTCAACTGCTGCTCCTGTTGCCAGTATTGCTGTTATCAGTACATGGTCGGTGTTCCAGATGTCGCTCCTTGAAAATCCGTACAATCAGTATGGAATTACTGAAGGTCCATACATCACATTTATCAAATCAATTCCATTTTCATTCTACTGCTGGGCGGCAATTTTCTTTATGGTTTATCTCATCTGGACAAAACGGGATTATGGTCCCATGCGCACTGCGGAGAAAAGAGCGTTCACAGAAGGAAAAGTAATGAGGGATGGCGCTCAACCCTTATCCGATATTAATTTTAAGGATGATGGTTCTCTGGGCAAAAAGTCCGCCCATTGGATATTTGCCATCCTTCCTATAGCAACAATTATAATGATAACAATGATAGGTCTTTACATAACCGGCAAACAGGGGACATCGGTTTCCAATCCGGGATTGACAGAAATCATTGGCGCTTCGAATTCATACGCCAGTTTGATGTGGGGTTCATTTACGGGCGGATTATTGGCAATTGTTATCTCTGTGGTATATGGATTACTGCCTCTGAAGGAATCGGTGAATTCGTGGTTGAATGGAGTGAAGTCAATGATGATTGCGTTTGTTGTACTTATTTTGGCATGGACAATAGGAAAGATTTGTGAAGACATTAAAACAGCAGATTATCTGATTTCTGTAACACAATCATTTCTTACAGTGGAAATGCTGCCGGCGGTGACATTTGTAACGGCAGCAATTGTCAGCTTTTCAACTGGTACTTCATGGGGGACAATGTCAGTGCTGGGTCCGATCATTATCCCTATGGCTTTTCAACTCGGGGGTCCTGATCCCAATGCATTTTTACAGTCACCCATCTTTTTGGCAACATTTTCAGCGATTCTTTCGGGAGCGGTATTTGGTGATCACTGTTCGCCCATTTCTGATACGACTATTTTATCCTCCATGGCATCTGGCTCGGACCATATTGACCATGTGAAGACTCAACTGCCTTATGCGTTAACGGCAGGGTTTTTCAGTCTTGTTTTGGGGTATTTATTGACGGGGTACGGTGTTCCGTGGATTTTCGTTATTTTGTTAATGATGATAGCGATTGTGGGTGTAATTCGAATAAAGGGGAAATTAATAGAAACTTAACGATTTTTCACAATGTAGAGTTTTTCAACTCTCGCCGGATTGGCCCTTAAAATTTTAATATGAAACCAATCCAAATTAAAGGTTTCTCCTGCTTTTGGAATTCTGCCAATTTTTGATAATAGATACCCGCCGATAGTTTCATAATTCCCGGAAGGGAATCGGAATCCGTATTGTTTCCGCAATTCATCAATTTCAACCATGCTGTCCACAATTAAGCTGTTGGCATTGAGCTTTGTTATTTTTTTCCCTGTCTCATCAAAAACGTCCTCAAACTCTCCGAAAAGTTCTTCAATCAAATCTTCTACAGTGACAATACCACTGATTTGATTTTGATTATTTTTCACAATGGCGATACTCGAATTTTTCCGTTTCAGCAATTCAAGCGCTTCATCTGAAAGCAAGTTCTCTGAAATAAAAATCGGTTTTTTAGCAATTGATTTTAAATCGTGCGGATTGGTGAATAAATCGTGAAGAAAAATAATTCCTATAATATTGTTCACATCCGATCCATAAAGAGGAAGTTTGGAAAATCCCGTATCCATTAAAAGTTTTATCGCATCATCAACCGAACTTTCTGATGAAATGGTAACAACATCTGATTGGGGTGTAAGTGCTTTTCGCACCGGCCGTGACCCTAACTTCAGAATATTTGATATAACTTTTTTTTCCTCGAGATCAAGTTCTTCTCCTATGTCAACATTTTCAAAAAGAAGTCTGAGGTCTTCTCTATTCAGTGCTGTTGAGATAGGTTTTGAGTTTTCAGGGATCAGCCATTTAGAATATATCTGAATCCCTTTTACAATCGGTTTCAATAAAATTTCAGAAAATTGAATAATGGGGGTGAGTCTTTTTGCGGATATTGTTGCGAAATCCCGAAATAAAACTTTTGGCAGAATTTCACCAAATAATAGAATTATTCCAGTGATTATGATAACAGTTATAATGGGGTGCACCGATAATTTTAACAATACGAGCGTTGCATAGGAGGTTGTAAGAATATTTGCGAGATTTGTGCCGATGAGGACAACGGTAAGAAACCGCTCCGGTTCTATTCTGTATTCTACCGTTTTTTTTGCAAATCTATGTTTCTGTTTTTCCCAGACCTGAAGTTGAGACAGGTTTGCCTGTATAAAAGCGATTTCACCACCGGAAAATAGGGCTGAAAAAAAGAGTCCGGTTAGAGCCAGATAAAGCTCAATCATAGAATTATATTTAGAATTTTTAGTATAGGAAAGAAAGTGTTAATTTTTTGAAGATTATGTAATGTTTTGTTTGATGAGCCAATTATGTATGAGTTGGGCGGATTCCTTATAATTATTTTCCACCATGATATTGTGTCCAGTATTTTCCATTGCAATATAATCTACTCCGTAAAATTCTGCTGATTCCATTACACCATTCTCTCCCAGGACTGCATCCAATTTTCCTGCCATCCAAAGCATGGGTGTTTTAACATCGTTGGAAGGGTGCCAAAAAGGCGGGTTATGCCCGTACATAACAAACCCTGAATCTGAGTTCAAATTCTTAAATAGCATGTCCTGAGAACAGATTGAATTTTCAGTTAAAAACATGGCTTTTGCTCTCTTGGGGGAACGGATAAAAAAAGTGGGATTACACGTTAAGACTGATAAAATAAGTCCGATCGGATCCAGCCGGAATAACTTGGTTATTCCATCTTTTAAATTACTGTGAGACGACCATGGAGCGACCATAACAGCGGCTGGGAAATTGTCCATATCTTTTAAAACCCTTTGAATCAAAGCGGCACCCATGCTATGCCCGAAGATAATTGGCGGTGTTTCAAATCTTTTTAATTCTTTCTTAAGAAAATTTTCATAATATCCCAATGTGGAGAAGTAAGATGGGCGCCTTGTGGGCGATTCCCCTTGTCCCGGTAGACTGTATGCATGATTTTCCCATCCCCATCCGGCAAAAAGTTTCTGCCAAAGTTCCCAGCACCATGCACCGTGGTACATTCCATGCTGCATTAAAATTGGAGTAGTATATTTTTTATTTTTCGGCTTATATACAATCCTTTCAATTCCATCTTCAACGGAATTGAATGATTCATAGCCGGTATTATTCAATTGTAATGATGATACATCGTTATCTTTTTTTTGTCCTGAATAGGTCGGTAACGACTGATTCATGGAACCATAATTAACATGATTCATCTTATTTCTCCCTTATTGGTGTATTTGCTATATAAATCACAGGGTGGATTTTACAAAAAACCTGTTTTTATAAAAATGACAAAAATCACACTTATATTCACTGAATCTATTTCGCTTTGAGAGTTCAATATTCTAAATTCATGCTTCATTCACTAAAACAAATTTCATAATGACCAAAAAAATAGACAGATCAAAATTAAAAACGGAACAGCAGAATATACATTCCATGACGCTGGACAGAGAGTCAGTTTCAGGTATATTGAAAATCATCAACAATGAAGATAAAACAGTTGCGGAAGCGGTTGAAAATGCCATTCCTGAAATTGAGAAAGTAGTCAACATGGCTGTAGAAACAATAAAAAGCGGACATCGAATCTTTTATATTGGCGCAGGCACCAGCGGGCGGTTAGGTGTTTTGGATGCAGCAGAATGTTACCCAACCTTTTCAATTCCAAAATATTTATTCACTGGCATCATTGCAGGCGGAGACGACGCTCTAAAAACGTCAATCGAAGGAGCTGAGGATAATGCTGAGAATGCCATAAAGGATTTAACTGAAGCAGGTTTTGAAAAGGGAGACCTGTTAATTGGAATCACCAGCAGCAGTACGACTCCTTATGTTCTGTCTGGTCAGGAATATGCAAAAAAACTTGAATGTAAAACGGTATTTCTCATCTGTAATCCTACTCAATTGATTGAGGTTGAGACTGATGTTATCATTTCCATTAATGTCGGGAATGAAGTTATTACCGGCTCGACCAGAATGAAGTCCGGATCGGCAACCAAAATGGTTCTCAACATGATATCCACGGCCACAATGGTTAGATTGGGAAAAGTTTATGGGAATCTGATGGTTGACCTGAAAGCTGTCAGTGAAAAACTGGTGGATCGTGGAGTGAGAATTGTATCAATGGTAACTTCGTTAAATTATAAAGAATCAAAATTGTTAATTGAGAAAGCAAATCTGGAAGTGAAACCGGCAATTGTCATGCATCTTAGAAAATGCAATTATAACTGTGCCGTCAAACTGCTGGAAAAATATGACAATTTCCTGCGCCCAATTATTGAGTTGGATGATTGACGTAAAAATACTCTTCGGGAAAAATCCACTGAGAACGGTAGGGCTCATGTCAGGTACTTCAATGGATGGACTCGATATTTGTCTTGCTGAAAATAAGTTTGAAAATGAAGGTTTGAGTTACCGTATTTTGGGGATGAAAACGGTTCCTTTCCCTGAAGAATTGAAAAATAAAATTCGCACTGCACTCACCGGAACTGTCAAACAAATTGGACCGTTTCACTACGAATTGGGGGAATATTTTGCAGATGAAACTGCCCGTTTCATTCAAGAATCAGGGGTAACCCAAATTGATGCTGTTGGGATGCACGGGCAGACCATATTTCACCAAAATAAGAAAGCAACGCTGCAAATTGGTGAGCCGTCATTTCTGGTGAAAGAATTGTGTATTCCTGTTGTTTCTGATTTTAGAGCACGGGATATATCTGAAGGGGGCACAGGCGCACCTTTGATTCCTATTGTTGATAAGTGGTTATTTCAAAATGAGAGTGAAGGAATAATATGCTTGAACCTGGGCGGGATTGCAAATATCACCTGTTTACCGCCAAAATCCTACGGGGAAGAAATCATGGGATTTGATACTGGACCGGGAATGGCTCTTTTGGATGAGGTTTTTCGACAAAATGGGGACGATCCGTTTGATGAAAATGGAGAAATGGCATTACGGGGTACACCTGATTTAACGTTAGTAGATTCATGGATCAAAGATGAATTTATTACATCCAGTCCGCCAAAATCCACGGGAAGAGATTGCTATGGAAAATCGTGGATAAAAAACCATGCCGGAGAGTTAGAGAAAATACCGCTTGAGGATCAATTGGCATCATTATCCTTTTTTACTGCCAAATCTATTTATGTAAATTGCGCCAGCATTTTAGGAACACACAATGTGAAATCAATAATTGCTAGCGGAGGAGGAATACACCATAGCGCTGTATTGAAATATTTGAATCGGCAATTCAATCCTGTTCCGGTGAAATCAATTGCTGAATATGGAATTGACCCCGATTTAAAAGAGGCGTTTGGATTCTCACTCCTTGCAGCAGCATATTTCAATGGAATTCCGGCTAATATTTCCTCAGTAACAGGCGCAGATAAGGAAGTCATTTTAGGAAAATTAACAATTTAAAAAGGATGTGATGAAAGTTAATCCATACGTATTTAGAGCTTACGATATTCGAGGAGAGGTGGAAAAAGATTTTCCGCCGGAATTTGTCATAGCATTGGGCAGAGGATACGGCACATTTGTAAAACGCCAGGGTGGAAAAGAAATTGCCCTTAGCGGAGATGTTCGGTTGACTACGCCCCGGTTAAAAGAAAACTTTAAGTCAGGATTGTTGGCTACCGGTGTTGATGTCATTGACATTGGCATTTTACCCACTCCTGCAAATTACTTCAGCATGTTCTCCCTTAATGTTTCAGGAAGCGTTCAGATTACCGGAAGTCACAACCCGCCCGAATTCAATGGTTTTAAAATGTCCTTTCAAAAGGGGGCGGTTTATGGCGATATGATCCAGGAAATTAGATCAATAATCGAAAAGGATGATTTTGAAATAGGGAATGGGTCAGAAACGAAATATGATTTATTGGATGATTACATGAATTTGCTCCAGTCAAAAGTAAAACTCGAGAAGAATCTTAAAGTAGCTCTCGATTGCGGAAATGCAGCGGGAGCACTTGCCGCGCCTCAATTATTTAAAAACCTCGGAGTTGAATTAGCAGAATTATACTGCGAAGTTGATGGAAAATTTCCAAACCATCATCCTGATCCTACAGTCCCGGAAAACCTTGAGGATATTATCAAAATAATTAAAAATGATAACTATGATGTTGGAATCGCATTCGATGGTGATGCAGACAGAATCGGTGTTATTGATGACCGTGGTGAAATAATTTGGGCGGATATGCTCATGGCATTATTCCTTCCTGAAATAATTGATGGCAATGATGATATTTTGTTTGACGTGAAATGTTCTCAAGCGCTGGAAGATGAGATCATCCGGCTCGGTGGAAATCCGGTCATCTGGAAAACCGGTCATTCACTCATCAAGCAGAGGATGAAGGAATTGTCCTGCAAATTTGGCGGTGAAATGAGCGGACATCTTTTTTTTGCAGATGACTACTTTGGATATGACGATGCCATTTATGTTGCAATCCGTTTGCTGCAAATGCTGTCAAGAACAAACTCAAAACTCTCGGAATTAGCTCAAAGTCTTCCAGTTTATTACGCTACTCCGGAGTTGAGATTGGATTGTGCCAATGATGAGGAGAAATTTGAAATTTCCAAGAGGGCTGTGAAATACTTCAGCAAAGAATTTCAGTGTCTAGATATTGATGGTGTACGGATAAAATTTGATGATGGGTGGGGACTCATCAGGGCATCAAATACTCAGCCCGTAATCGTATGCAGGTTTGAAGCGCAATCTGAAGACAGGAAAAATGAAATAATGGAATTTGTATTTTCAAAATTGAGAGACATGGGTGAAATATCCATACCTGAAAATGTCTGATGAAATTCTGAAAAAGATTGACCATTACAGAAGTCTGATAGATGAAAAACTTCTGTCTGCAGATCAGAAAAGGAAACCGGCATACCTTTACGATCCAATTAATTATATAATTCAGAGCAAAGGAAAAAGAATCCGTCCAATCCTTGTGATGCTGGTTTCGGAATTGTTTGGGGGAAAAATTGATGATGATGTTCCTGCCGCGCTAGCCGTTGAATTCCTCCACAATTTTTCGCTGGTTCATGATGATATTATGGATAATGATGATTTAAGGCGGGGGAATCTTACTGTTCATAAAAAGTGGGATGAATCTGCAGCAATTTTGACGGGTGATGCCATTTTTGTTCTGGCCTATGACCAAATAGCACAGATAAAACACAGGCAGGAGGATTGTTTTAAAGCATTCAACGAAGCGGCGATGAAATTGTGCGAAGGCCAGGCACTTGATAAAGATTTTGAATCAAACGAAGAAATTTCTGTCAAGGATTATCTTAAAATGGTTGAACTCAAGACAGGAACTCTGCTATCTTTATGTTGTCAATTAGCAGCAATCATCTGTGACGCAACCGATAAAGAAATCACTTCGCTGAAGAAGTTTGGGAATTTAATCGGGCAGCTTTTTCAAATTCAGGATGATAGTTTGGAAATCACATCAACTTCAGATGTAATGGGTAAGAGTTTGGGAAGTGACATTCTTGAGAAGAAAAAAACGTTTCTAACCTGCAAAGCTCTTGATAATGATGCAGCATTATGGAGGAATCTTATGAATACCATTGATCACTTGGATGTTGAGAATGAAATTATTCCAAAGTTGAAATTATTTTTTGAAGAAAACGGCATTTTGGATGATGCCAAAATGGAAATAAGAAATTTGAAAGTTTCAGCATACAAGGAACTCGATTCATTTGAAAAACATAAAACTGAAGATATCAAATCCTTCGTGGAGCTAATTGCGGACAGAAACAGATAATTGAGTATAAAAGATGAGTTTAGATCCAAAATCCATTGATAGATCAATGACCGCTCGGTCAGTAATTGATCAATCGAACATGTTCGACTACATTTACAGATTTCCGGAACAGTTGAACGAAGCAAAAGAAATTGGTGAAAATATTTCTGCTGAAAAGGATTATGAAAAAGTTGATTCCATTGTATTCTGCGGGATGGGGGGGTCAGGAATTGGGGGGGATGTTGTTTCAACATTTCTTAATCATTTGAGCGATGTCAATTCAACCGTTATCCGCGGTTATCATTTACCCGCATGGGTAAATGAAAATACACTTGTCATTCTGCTCAGTTATTCCGGAAATACGGAAGAAACTTTGTCATGCTTTCAACACGCCTTAGAAAAAAAAGCGAAGGTGATGGGATTTTCCAGCGGTGGAATTCTTCCAAAAAAGCTTGAAGATAATGGGAGTGATCATTTTCTCATTCCCTCGGGCTACCCCCCAAGAACTGCACTCGGTTTTCTTTCTATACCTGTTTTGTTTTTCCTTCGAAAAATAGGACTGATAGAACATGAATTTTCTAATGAAATATCCCAAACAATAGATTCACTGGAAAGATGGAGAGAAATATTTGGTTCAGAACAGGATGAGAACCGCCCATTTGAAATTGCCAATAAAATATACAATACCATTCCCATCATTTACGGTGTTTCTGGAACCACCGAAACAGCGGCCGTCCGATGGAGATGTCAGTTGGAAGAAAACGGGAAAATAACAGCATTTCATCATTCATTGCCCGAATTGAATCATAACGAAATTGTGGGGTATGAAAATAATAAGGAATTGTTAAATCAGTTAAGCGTTGTTTGGCTGCATGATATTGACGACCATGACCAGATAAAGAAAAGACAGAAGACGACCAGTAAAATCATCAGCGAATACACCGTGAATCAAATGATAATTGAAAGTGAAGGAGACTCATTTTTTGAAAGGTTTTTCTACTTAATTCATTTTGGGGACTGGGTAAGTTATTGGACGGCAATATGTCATAAAATCGATCCTACCCCAGTGAAAAAGATTGATAAAATTAAAGCAGGTTTAGTCGCATAATAACGGATGGAGCAGTCATTTCGTCTACGTTCATTTTCGTCTGTTATATTTCATATTTTCATAATTAAGTGTCTCGTTTTTATCTTAAAAGACTTAAAGTTATATTTTCATCAACTTAACACCATGAGATATTTAATATTAATTTTGTATTTATTGGGTTTGTCATTTTCTAATATTTTCGCACAAGAAACTTCTGAAAGTATAACAAGAGAAAAAGAATTAAAATTATTTATCGATACTAGTCTAAATAATGAAACAGAATATTTTCAAATATATTATAACAGAAATTATTCATTAGAAGCTGAATTAGTATCTAATTCTGCAGACAGTATTCTTTTAAGAATTCTTGATTTTTACAGGTTTTCAAAAAAAAAGAAGAAATCTTTTTTCAAAAGTTTCAGAATAAAAAAGAGAATATTAAAATATATTCCATGGGGTTATCACAAACCATCCCTATTGATTGGTTATCCATTTAAAGAAATACCAGGAGAATCACGGTCTGGGGGATGGTACAATCATAAAAATAAAAGAATAGTAATCACAACTAATAATTCAAAATATAAGTCAATTATTATGACACTAACACATGAAATTAACCATGCTGTATACAACTATAATCCTTCATGGAGAAAAAAGCCGGTATTTGGATATGAATTAGGCGTAGGAATAGTAATTGAAGATTATAAAAATGAAATAGATTTCCGTTCACGATCAATAAATGAAGGAACCTCCGATTTACTTGAAAACCTTTTAGATGAAGACAATAGGTTTAATCTCTCAATTTTGAATAATCTTTTACCTGATATAAGTAAACTTCAATTAACCATGAATGATTCTGTTGCAAAAACTATTATGGATTTATCAGAAATACATAAGGGAGAAAATTGGACACATGAAACGTATCTCTATTCAAAATCATTCGTTTTATTTCTTATTGACCAGTTTGGAATTGATAAATATAGAGATTTTTTAAAAGTTCGAACTGTTGATAAAATGTTTGTAACTGAAGCATTTAATAAAACCTATTCGATTGATTATTTTAAATTCGAGAATGACTGGTTACAATGGGCTTATGGGATAAATCAGGTACAAATCGATCTATTAGTAAATGAAGAGAGACCTAAATAAATAAAAGGTACTGTCATTATCGGGTTAAGTTATTATTCTGGGAATCATTCTAAATATAGCGGTAATTTGGGAGGATATAAAAAATTAAATGAAGTGATGGATTTCGGCATTATTCTACATCGAATACCAAGTGGAGAAACTTACCTTTTTGATCTTTCATTAAATTTACGAGTTATTAAAATAAAGAAGTCATTTCTTTCATTTGGTTTTGGAATAAATATAATTGATCATGTTAAATCAATTTTTAAACCTGACAAAGAGTCATATAGTGAGGAATTATCTTCAATAGGATATAGAATAGATATTGAGGAGTTAATTTCACTTCGTTTTCAAAAAGTTAATAATGTAATCACGGGTATATCCGTAAGTCTGCTATTGTCTAATATTGATATGAAGGCATTAATTCAATGATAATCTCCATAATTAGACGTTGCAAACAGAATGAAGATATCCTATATTTTAATAGATAACAGATAGTCTGAAAGATGATACCAGTCGAAGTCATAAAAATATTTTTCTACGCGCCTAGCAAAGGGTATGCCGTCATTCTGCAGGAAATTGGCGGTGAAAAGAGAAAACTGCCTGTCATTGTGGGTTCTTATGAAGCGCAGGCAATTGCTTTGGCATTAGAGGGGGTAGATCCACCGAGACCTCTGACTCATGATTTAACCACTTCAATGGTTAAATCGTTGAATATTAATTTTCAAAAAGTGGTTATTTCTAATCTCGAGGAAGGTACATTTTATGCAGATATCTATGTAAGACCGGACGAAAATGGTGAGTTGAAAATTGATTCACGACCCAGTGATGCAGTAGCTCTCGCTTTGAGATTATCGTCACCTATTTTTGTTGAAGAAAGAGTGATGGATGAAGCAGGAGTACTGGAAGATTCAGAATCTGATTTTGTTTTTGAAGATTCCCAAGACAATGCCTATGATGTAAAAAAAGGTTTGGAGAATCAATTGCAGAAAGCAATTGAAGAGGAAGAATACGAAATGGCGGCAACCCTTCGCGATAAGATTATAAAATTAAAGGATAAAGAGAGCAGTAATTAATATCAGATTTGATAATTAAATCAGATCTGATAACGTTAAATGAGCCGCTTTTTGTTCAGCGGTTTTTTTATTATTGGCTCTTGCCGGGGGGAATTCAGTGTCACCAATTTTAATCATAATTTCAAATTCTTTATTATGGTCAGGTCCGGAGGTATCTGTTATAATAAACTCCGGTTTCTCCATTTGATTCGCGTTGCAGTATTCAAATAATTTTCCTTTGTAATTGGTGAATGACCATGCTTCACTTCTATGCTTCCAAATAGTTTTTTCTATTAATGTCTCGCAGGGGTTGTATCCTCCATCCAAATACATTCCGCCAATGACAGCTTCAAATACATTTGAGCATTGTTTTGAAACAATTTTATCAATTGTCATATCAATAGATGCATCGACCTTGATAAATTCCTGAAGGTTTAAGTGATCTCCCATATCTCCAAGAAAATCTTTGTTAACAAGAGATGCTCTTCGAACTGTCAGGAATCCTTCATCTTCTTTAGGGAACGCTTCAATCAGTTTTTTGGATATGATCAGGTCAATTACCGCATCGCCAAGAAATTCCAGTGTTTCATAACTTTCATTTTGGGCTGCAGCGTAGGACTTGTGGGTGAGAGCTTTATTGAGCAATGTACTATCGTTGAAAAAATAGCCCAGTTCTTTTTGCAGCAAGGTTAAGGGGTTCGATTTCTGAGCACGAAAGATTTTTGTAATTCGGCTTAGTATTGGTTTAAGGTTCAGCTTTCCCATTCCTTCATTAAAATAACAGCATTGTGTCCGCCGAATCCAAACGAATTCGATATTGCAGCTTTAACATCAGTTGAAACTGCCTTGTTAGGAGTATAGTTCAAATCACATTCCGGATCAGGGGTTTCATAGTTTATGGTAGGTGGGATTTGATTATTGTTGATAGCAAGGATAGATGCAATGGCTTCTACACCCCCGCTGGCGCCTAATAAATGCCCCATCATTGATTTTGTGGAACTGATGTGCAAATCGTAGGCATGGTCGCCGAAAACACCTTTAATTGCTTCTGTCTCAGTTTTATCATTGTAGAGGGTAGAGGTGCCATGTGCATTCAGGTAATCAATATCTGTTGGTTTAAGATTGGCATCATTAATTGCTCTATTCATTGCCCGGATGGCGCCTTCTCCACCGGGAGAGGGTGCGGTGAGGTGATAGGCATCGGCAGTTGCACCGTAACCGGCAATTTCGCAGTAGATTTCCACACCTCTATTTTTAGCATGCTCAGCTTCTTCAAGTACCAGAATAGCTGCACCTTCGCCCATGACAAATCCGTCTCTCTCTTTATCGAATGGACGGGAAGCTTTTTCCGGCTCTTCATTCCTAGTTGACAGCGCTTTCATTCGGGAGAATCCAGCAACCGATAGTGGCCGTACTGACGCTTCCGCGCCGCCGGAAATGATGATATCAGCATCCCCGTACTGGATCAACCTCATGGCATCGCCGATGGCGTGAGCTGCAGTGGAGCAAGCTGAGACAACACAGTAATTGGGACCTTTAAATCCCCATAGCATGGAAATTTTACCGGCAGCCATGTCAGATATGTGCATTGGGATAAAAAAGGGAGAAACACCGTGAGGCCCTTTTGTTAACAGACGTTCATGCTGAGCTTCAATTGTTTTTAATCCACCTACACCTGAACCCACAATAACGCCAACACGATCCATATCATCAATGCCATTCTCCAGTTGCGCATCTTTTACAGCTTCATCCGATGCAGCAACTGCAAAAATGATGTATTCGTCAAGGCGTCCTATCTCTTTTTTACTTAGGACGAGAGCGGGATCAAAATCTTTTACTTCACCAGCAATTTTGACCTGAAAATCGGAAGTATCAAAATTTGAAATATTTCCGATACCACTCTTACCGGAAAAGAGATTCTCCCGGAATGATTCTATCCCATTTCCGATAGGAGAAACGACCCCGATTCCGGTAACAACTACTTTTCTGTCATTCAATGATTATGCATTTGAGTCGATATATTCGACTACATTTTGAACCGTTGTCAGACTTTCGGCATCCTCATCAGGTATTTCGATACCGAATTCTTCTTCCAACTGCATGACCAGTTCAACGGTGTCAAGTGAATCAGCGCCCAAATCATCCACGAAAGATGCTTCCTTGGTGATTAGAGATTCCTCAACTCCCAGTTTTTCCATGACAACTTCCTTAACTCGATCATAACTAGACATAGTGTATTTCCTCCTTACATGTGTAATCCACCATCAACGGAAATCACCTGACCTGTGATGTAGCTGGCTTCATCTGATGTTAAAAACAGAATCACTTTCGCTATATCGCCGGGGTTTCCGATTCTTTTCAGTGGAATTTGATTTAACAAGTTTTCTTTAATCTGTGATGATAAATTTTCTGTCATATCTGTTTCTATGTATCCGGGTGCCACTGCATTCACCGTAATGTTTCGACTGCCCAATTCCTGGGCAATTGATTTTGTGAATCCAATAATTCCGGATTTTGATGCTGCATAATTGGACTGCCCCGGATTTCCCCGGATTCCAATGACTGAAGTTATATTAATTATTCTTCCAAATCTATTTTTTAACATAAGAGGTGAGATAGTTCGAATGGTGTTGTAACAGCTCTTTAAATTAATGGAAATAACATCATCCCATTCTTCTTCCTTCATTCGCAGGATTATATTATCCCGAGTGATTCCGGCATTGTTTACCAGAATATCGATAGAACCAAATGTCTCCTGTGTCTTTATTACAACAGATTCAAAACTTTCTTTGTTAGATACATCACAGGGTATTGCTTTACCCTTTCCGCCATTAGATTCAATCAATTCAACAACAGAATTCAATTCATCCTGAGATCTGCTGACACAGATGATATTTGCTCCATGGGAACCTAGCAGACGAGCAATTTCTTTGCCAATTCCTCTTGAAGCTCCTGTTACAAGAGCCGTTTTACCGTTGAGGTTATACGGTTGTGAATTGGTTGATGTCATCGTGTGATTCAATGCCTATAGTTGTTGTGGTTCTATCAATTCGTCTGTTTAATCCTGTTAGCACTTTTCCTGCGCCTACTTCATAAAAATCTGCAACACCTGATTCTATCATGTTTTGAATAGTCTGCACCCACATTACAGGATTTTCCAGTTGTTGAATAATGTTTTTTTTAATTTCTGCGAAATCATTGGTGAACTCCCCGGTGTAGTTCATATAAATTGGAATTTCAGAGTCCGATAATTCAACATCATTAATAAATTGTTTCAGCTCATTTTTGGCAGGATTCATTAGAGGTGAATGAAATGCGCCGCTAACATTCAATTCTACTGTTTTCAGGGCGCCCTTGTCTTTTGCTTGGTTCATTGCTTCTTTAACTGCCGAAATATCCCCCGAAATTACGATTTGATTTTGAGAATTGAAATTAGCAGGTTGAACAATTCCGGAAGAAGAAATATCATTACAAATTTGAGTCACCGTTTCTTGGTCCAATCCGATTATGGCTGCCATGGTGCCGGGGTTAATTTTACACGATTTACTCATTCCACGGCTTCTTATTTTAACCAGTTTTAATCCATCTTCAAATGATAAGTATCCCGAACAAACAAGCGCGCTGAATTCACCCAAACTGTGTCCGGCTACCGCAGATGGAAGGATGTCAATTTCTTTCAATAGTTCAGCAATAATAACACTCTGAATGAAAAGGGCGGGTTGAGTGTTTTCTGTCTGTTTTAATATTTCATCCGGACCGTTAAATGAGATATTCGAAATATCCGTCTCCAAAATATTATTTGCCTGCCGATACAGTGTATTCCCGATTTCTGTATTGTTAAATAAATCGAGTCCCATACCAACTTTTTGAGAACCTTGCCCGGGAAACAAAAATGCTAGCTGTTTTATGTTGCGTTCCCCCATTTTAATAAAATACTTCCCCATGTAAATCCCGCTCCAAATGATGCTAATACCAAATAATCGCCTGCTTGAAGAAGATTCGAATCAGCAGCTTCACTGATACAAATGGGAATAGTACCGGCAGTGGTGTTGGCATATTTTTGAATGTTGATAAATACCTGATCTTCGGAAAGATTTAAATTTTCTCTGCAAGCATCGATTATTCGCTTATTTGCTTGATGAGGAATAAACAATTTAATGTCTTCACTGGAAAGTTGATTTTTTAAAAGTAGCTTTTTTACAACGTCAGACATCCCTTTTACAGCAGATTTGAATACTTTCTTTCCGTCCTGCTGAACATAGTGCATATTTTTTTCAATTGTTTCAACAGTTGCAGGATTTAAACTTCCGCCGCCGGGCATTTTAAGAAGGTCACCGCCACCGCCGTCTATAAACAGGATGGAATCAATGAATCCTTCATCATTTTGATTTGGACTCACCAGAACACCTCCGGCGCCATCACCAAATAAAACGGACGTCTCCCGATCATTATAATTTATGATTGAGCTCATTTTGTCGGCGCCAAGTATGATAACATTCTTGTACTTCCCGGATTCCAAAAGCCGGGCTCCCGTATCCAGTGCAAATAAGAATCCTGAACAAGCTGCTGAAAGGTCAAATCCCCAGGCATGTTTCGCACCAATTTCGTTTTGAATGATTGCAGCTGTTGAAGGGAAGAGCATATCCGGTGTAACAGTTCCCACAATGATTGCGTCAACTTCGTCCGCATTAAGACCGCTTTTTTCCAAAAGCTCATTTGCCACATGGGTACACATGACGGAAGTTGTTTCATCCTCTGAACAAATCCTTCGTTCCTCTATGCCGGTCCGGGTGACTATCCAATCGTGGGAAGTATCCATCATTTTTTCGAGGTCGTAATTGGTAACCACCTTTTCAGGCAGGAATCTGGCAGTAGCAGTTATGGATGCTTTAATCATTTGAATTTGAATCTAAACAAGAGAGAGGGAGGAGGTTATTCCTTCTTTAATTTTACCCACCAGATTTTCTTCCACAGATTTCTTTGCAGAGAAAATGGCATTTTTGATGGCTCTGCTGGTAGAACTTCCGTGACACACAAAGCAAACACCGTTTACTCCGAGAAGAGGTACTCCACCATATTCTTCATATTCGAATTCCCGTACGATATTCATAAATATGGATTTGAGTGTGTTTCTGTATTCAACTGGAATATTATGATCATTTAATTTCTCTTCCACTTCTTCGGTAATATGAATTATCCATCCTTCCGCGAATTTAACCAAATTATTTCCCGTGAAACCGTCACATATAACAACATCAACTTCTCCATCAAGGATGTACCGCGCTTCAATGTTACCAGCAAAATTTTCTAAATGGTCATTAAATAAATTGTATGTATCTTTGTATAATTGGTGCCCTTTGTTTGGTTCCTGGCCAATATTCAGGAGAGCAACCTTTGGATTATTAACATTATAAATTCGTTTTAAGAATTCTGAAGACATGATGGCGAATTGAATCATGTATTCCGGTTTCACATCAATATTGGCTCCAACGTCGCACACCATCACATAACGATTTTCAATGGGGATTAACACTCCGAGCGCCGGTCGTTTGACTCCTTCAATTCTTCCCAATTCAAAAAGAGCTGTTGACAATATCGCGCCTGTACTTCCCGCGCTGACTAATGCATCACCTTCTCCCAATTTCAGTAAATTTATACCCTTGACTAAAGAAGAGTTGGGTTTGCGCTTATGTACTTGAGATGGGAGGTCGGAAGCTGTTACAACCTCTTCCGTGTGATAAACAGAAAGGTTGGGAGAAGAAAATCCTGTCATTTTCAGTTCGTCACTGATGTCATTTTCATTTCCGATTAACAGAATTTCAAGAGGTTCCCTGCTCTGTTCGAGAGCAGATATAACACCACTGACGACAACATTGGGAGCGTCATCTCCTCCCATTGCGTCTACAATAATTCTCATTTATTGATTGAAAACGACTAAGCGTTTGAGGGGGTGGTTACAGGTCTTCCTTTATAATATCCGCAGTTTGGGCAAGCTCTATGAGGTATTTTCATTTGTCCGCATTGCGGGCATTCATTAATTGTGGGGAGCTTTCCTTTCCAATGTGTTCTTCTTTTTCTTCCTCTTGCTTTTGATATCCTTCTTTTTGGTAGTGCCATTATTTTTTCTCCAAATTACTTTATTTCAAATTTAACAGTGGTGCCCATCTTTCATCAATAACATTCTTTTTGCAATCACACTGAGTTTCATTCAGATTTGCCCCGCAATGTGTACATAGTCCTTGACAAGATTTTTTGCACAGATGTTTCATTGTTCGTTCTAAAAATATTGCATCTCTGAGAATCGGGACAATATTGAATTCGTTTTGATTATCCGGGAAATAGTAGATTTCTTCTTCTTTATCAGGAGTTATGAATTCTTTTTTTCTTGTAAGGATTATATTGAAGGGAATTGAATGTGTTTGTTTAAAATCCGATATACACCTGTCACATGTTTCAATGAGTCCGGCTTCCACAATTCCTTTAATGTTAAAACCTGTATTAGATTCGGTGACTGATAATTCAACCCGAATGTTTTTCCGGGCAGGTCGTAATCCTTCCATCGAGAAACTGTTGAAAGATGCCCCTCTGACAAATGAGGTATTTGTGTTTGTTAAGTCTGTTCTGTTTAATATCATTTTAATATTCAAAAGTAATAATGAATGTCAATGCGAGTCAAAAGATTAGACTGAATCATAAAATGAATAATCCGTAGTATATATGAGAGATTATCTAATTATTATCTGATTCTTCTGAAGTACCGTTTTCACCCCCTTCAGTTTCATTATCCTCGCTTTCGACTTCTGGCTGTTCTATTTCGTCGATCTCATTTTCCAATTCTTCTTCGTCTCCCAATTCATCTTCATCTTTTCTCTCAAGAAGATTTTCATCGTCTGATTTCTTTTTTAAAATCAAGAAAGCAAGAGTCATTCCAACAGCTTCGATGGAAAGAAAATAAGAAATGACTGTGCCAAAAATGAGGAAGATTGAAACTGCCACAAAAAATGCACCAATCATTTCGAATGTGCCGAGATCAGAGACTACAACAGGCGCATTCACCAAACAAGAACCGGTGCCGCAACACAGCGCGAGAGGTGAGTTGGGACCAAATACAACGTTTGTTGCCCATCCAACCATATTGGATAATTTATCTCCCATCAGTACTGAATGTCCGAATACGATATTAATTAAATAATACCCACCCTTCATAAAAAGAGAAAATATTTTTACGCCAAGGAACATTAATGTGCAAATAATTGGGACATAGAGGAGGATTCTCCACGGCTGACTCCAGGTGATGGTATAATTCTGAAAGACAGCACCCATTGTGTCTTCTTCCATAGTACCGACAATGGCAGGAGTAAATTCACCTGAGATACAAAGTACAATCATTGTGTATGACACAAAGACTGACCCTGCAAGCCATAGGAGATAAGGAATACCGAAAAAGAGTTCGCCTAAAAATGGGATTTTACCAATGAGTGCGAATACAACTGCCATGACAACAAAAAAGAATACAATAAGAAGAATTGAGAGGGATGTAAAGACAGGGGCATGCCAATGTTTTTTTATGAATTGCCAGGCATCTTTTGAAGAATAAAATTCGTCTCCTTTAAGTTGTTTGTAGGTGACTCTGGAAACTGCGGTGTAACCAAGAACGATTGCAACGATCCATGTTAAACATCCTATTCCCCAAATTATATAAGCTATCCAGTCTGCTTCATTACCAATGAGACATGGATATAACCCATATTTAGCCCACATATCACTGAAGCTATATCCTGCAATAGCAAGAGATAAGTATGATCCTACCCAATAAATAAGATAACCTATCAAATTAGCTTCGAGCAATATCCAAATCTTTTTTCCGCTCAATGCAAGACGCGGTGCTCGGAATAAATCTCTAACGTCAAAATACAGTTTTTTAGGTTCCATGTTTTACTCTCCTTATTAATTTTGAATAATGTCAATCCAACCAGGTTTATGCGTTAGGTTTTCTAGGGTATTTGCGGCGGATTTGGCATCCTGATAAGAGTCAAAACTTCCTACCCTAATTCTATACCACGTTGTGCCGCGTTCGTCTAAATAAGTTTGCAGATAGGCATCCAGTCCCTGAATCGTTAATTGTGTCAATTCATTTTGGGCTTCATCGAGCGTTTCCCACGATGAAACCTGGATGGTAAGTTTTCTTTTTTCAGTCTCAGGTTCCTTTTTTATTGTGACTTTCTTAATAGGTTTTTGTGCAACGTCTGCAGGTTTTTCTTTTGGTGGTTGCAGAATATTGGGTTCTATCGTTGAAAGATCATCTTCAATTGATACTCTTGATTCTGCAATTCCAATTTTTTCTTCTAACTTATTTTCTTCGATGGTAGTGGAAAATATTACATCTTCACCTGCAACACCCGATGATATGTCAGTGGTATTTGAACTCAATGCTTCATAATTGGGGGATTCAACAATCTCACGAGGAAAAATGTTAAATGAAAAGTTTTGTCTAATGGTTTTATCCTGTTCTGTAATTCCGACCAAACTAAACTGATAAATGCCAGGAATGTCGGGCAGGAATGAAAGCTCCTTGTTATCATTAAGCAGAATGAGACTATTAACCGTTAGACTGCTTGTTTTTGGAAAATTTCTCAGTAACCAGTTGTAAGTCATAATTTCTGACGTAGAAGGTCCTTGAGCAGAAATTGTATAATAATTACCGACACTGCCTTCAAATTCTTCAATTTTTTTGCACTGATTCAGGAACACGATGGAAAAACATAGTAGCAAATGAATTTTTTTTCGATTCATTAGATTTTGAAACATGTATATAATAATCACCCCGGAATTTCGCCGTCAGAAAAGAAAAAGGCAATTTCTTTTCTTGCATTTTCTTCAGAATCAGAACCGTGTACTGCGTTGTTTTGAATGCTTTCAGCAAAATCCTTTCGAATGGTGCCTTCATCCGCTTCAGCAGGATTGGTAGCGCCCATTGTTTCTCTCCAAGAAGATATCGCTTTTTCCTTTTGAAGAACGAGGACAACAGATGGTCCCGATGTCATAAATTCCACCAAATCGTTGTAAAAGGGTTTTTCTTTATGCACTTCATAAAATCCTTTTGCCTGTTGGCTGGACAGGTGAATTAGCCGCATGGCTTTAATTTGAAAACCTGCTGATAAAATTCTATCAATAATTTTACCTGTATAATTTTTCCCTACCGCATCTGGTTTGATTATGCCTAACGTTTGATGGTTCACAATAACCCTTTCTTTTCCAATTCTTCTTTCATGGCATTTCCTAAACCTGCAGGGCTTTCAGCCACTCTGATACCTGCACCTGTCAATGAAATCATTTTTTCTTCTGCTGTTCCTTTTCCGCCAGCAATGATAGCGCCTGCATGCCCCATCCGTCTTCCGGGAGGCGCAGTTCTGCCTGCAATGAAGGCAACGATGGGTTTTGAAAATCCAGTTTTCTGAACCCACTCTGCAACATCTTCTTCAGCAATTCCGCCGATTTCACCAATCAGTACGATGCCGTGCGTGTTTTTATCTTCCGCAAACAGCTTAAGTAAATCCACAAATGTGCTGCCAATGACGGGATCACCACCAATTCCGATGCAGGTGGATTGACCAATGCCAAGTTCAGTTAATTGGTGAACAGCTTCATAGGTGAGTGTGCCGCTTCGGGAAATGACTCCAATATTCCCCGGTTTGTGGATAAATCCCGGCATGATTCCAACCTTGGCTTGATCCGGGGTAATCACTCCCGGACAGTTGGGACCCACAAGCCGGGCGCCATTTTTTGAAATAAATTCTTTTACCTTAACCATATCAGCAGCAGGAATTCCTTCCGTGATGCAGATGATTGTTCCAATACCGCCATCGGCTGATTCCATGATTGCATCAACAGCGAAGGGAGGAGGGACAAAAATGACAGACGTGTTGGCGCCTGTTTCCTGAACGGCGGTTGATACGGTATCAAAAACTGGAACATCCAAATGTATCTGCCCGCCTTTTCCGGGAGTAACTCCGCCAACCACAGGTGTACCGTATGCCATCATCTGTTCTGTGTGAAACGATCCTTCGGAGCCGGTAATGCCCTGAACGATAAGTCTGGTCTCATTTGAAACGAGGATACTCATTTTTATCCGTTAGAAGCTTTCACTGCTTTTTCAGCGCCGTCTTTTAAACTGTATGCAACAATAAAGTCTAAACTTGAATTATTCAATAAGTCAGCAGCTTTTTCTGCATTGGTTCCTTCGAGCCGTACCACAACCGGAATTGTTACATGCATTTTTGATAATGCATCAATGACGCCCTGTGCCACGCGATCACAGCGGACGATACCTCCGAAAATGTTGATGAGAATTGATTTGACAGCAGGATCGCTTAAAATGATTTTGAATCCTTGAGCCACTGTTTCGGAATTTGCAACGCCTCCCACATCCAGAAAATTTGCCGGTTCACCATTGAACAGTTTAATAATATCCATGGTTGCCATGGCGAGTCCTGCGCCGTTCACCATGCAGCCCACATTGCCATCCAATTTTATGTAGTTCAGATTATGTTTTGATGCTTCAATTTCACTTTCCAGTTCTTCAGTGAGATCGCGCATTTCCAGAATATTTTTATGGCGGTACATGGCATTATCATCAAAATTCATTTTGGCATCCAACGCAATAATTTTACCCTCTTTCGTCAAAACGAGAGGATTGATTTCTGCCAGAGAACAGTCATTTTTCTGAAATGTCCGCCAAAGGGCAAGGAGTGTTTTAACGCAATTATTCGCAGCACTCCCTTTCAGGTCAAGAGAAAAGGCGAGGTTTCTGGCTTGAAAAGGCGTCAGACCATGTGCAGGATCAATCCATTGCTTGTAGATTTTCTCAGGTGTTTCATCGGCGACTTTTTCAATATCAACGCCGCCTTCGGTTGAGACCATAAATGCAAATCTGTTTACAGTTCTGTCCAGGGCAATTCCTGCATAAAATTCTGATTGAATGTTGACTCCTTCTTCGATGAGGAGGCGGTTGACTTTTTTTCCCCCGGAACCGGTCTGGTGGGTCACCAAGTTAGAACCGAGTATTGATTCAGCAAGGGATTTTACTTCATCAATACTTTTAGCAATTTTGATGCCGCCGCCTTTTCCTCTGCCTCCGGTGTGGATCTGTGCTTTGACTGCAAAAACGGAACCTCCCAATTTCACCGCTGTTTCTTTAGCTTCATCCGGGGAGAATGCCGGAAATCCTCGGGGAACGGGCACACCCTCTTCGCTGAACAATGCTTTTGCCTGATACTCGTGGATTTTCATTTTAGTTTAGAATTGTTGTCCCGGATTTTCCATTCAATGCGTTTTCAATTTCCGTAATGGAAGTGATAACAACTTTTTCACCATGATATTTTAGAAAATAAATGGCAGCTTCAATTTTGGGTGCCATGCTGCCTTTTTGAAATTGACCATCATTGAGGTATTTTTCAGCTTCTTTAATTGACATTGTTTTCAGAGGATTTTGTGTCAGTTTATTAAAGTCTAAATATACACAATCTACATTTGTTATTATCCATAATTCTTCAGCTTTCAGGATTCTTCCAAGCAATGCCGCAGAGTAATCCTTGTCAATAACAGCATCCAATCCTTCAAGGTTTTCATTTTCATCATAATAAACTGGAATCCCGCCGCCGCCTGATGCAAGTACAATTGTTCCCCGTTCCACCAATGCTTTTGCGCTCAATCCATGCATGATATATTGTGGCAATGGACTTGAAACCACCCGCCGCCATTCTCCGGGATTTTGCTCTTTAATATCCCATTGAAACTTTTTTGTCAATTTGCTTATTTCGTTATGGTTATAAACCGGTCCAATAAATTTGGTCGGCTTTTTAATTGCAGGATCATTTTTATCAACCACCACCTGTGTAACGAGAGTGACAACTTCCCAGTCTATTTCATTTATTTTAAGAATATTCTGTAATGACTGCTGAATCATATAGCCAATGGTACCCTGGGTACCTGCCACACAGAGACCCAGCGGGAGAGAAGGCACCCTATCGTGAGTGATATCCATTCTCAGTAATTCGTCACCGACCTGCGGACCGTTTCCATGAGTGATGCACAAGTTGTACTCCTTCTTTACGAAATGCATGATTGCGTTCAAACTTTCCCGGGTGTGAGCGAATTGTTCGGTAATTGTTCCCGTGCCTTCTGATGGAGAAAGGGCATTTCCCCCCAAAGCGACTACAGCTGTGCGGTTTTTGTTTTGAATCATGAAATGAAAGGTTGAAGGACGTCTTCCATATTGGGATTTCCAATTTCCGCCAAATCGTAAGTTACTCTAACGGATGGTTTGTTTATGGAAATGATTCTACTCAAATCAATGGGCGTACCGATAACAACCACATCGCAATCAGTAGAATTAATAGTTGATTCCAAATCATTCATTTGTCCATCTCCATACCCCATTGCTGGCAAAACCTTGCCAATTTCAGGATATTTTTCAAACGTGTCAGAAATGGAGGAAACTGTCCATGGCCGGGGATCAACAATTTCACTGGCGCCAAATTTTTCAGCAGCTACCGTCCCGGCGCCAAATTTCATATTGCCGTGTGTCAGCGTCGGTCCGTCTTCAACGATCAGGCACCGCTTACCAATGATTATGGATGAATCTTCAACTGAAACCGGGGAATTTGCTTCAATAACAACGGCTTTCGGGTTGAGGTCTGCAATGTTGGATTTTACGATATCCACATTTTTCTTGTCAGCCGAATCCATTTTATTAATGACAACTACATCCGCCATTCTCAGGTTGGATTCACCGGGGTAGAATTTCAATTCATGCCCCGGGCGGTGAGGGTCCGCAACAACAATAAATAGATCGGGTTTGTAAAAAGGAAGGTCGTTATTGCCGCCGTCCCAGAGTATGATATCCGCTTCCTGTTCTGCCTGTTCGACTATTTTCTGGTAATCCACTCCAGCATAGACCACAGATCCCCGTTCGATATGCGGCTCGTATTCTTCCATTTCTTCGATGGTACAATCGTGGAGTTTCAAATCTTCTACTGTTTCAAACCGCTGAGCAATTTGTTTCGTGAGGTCGCCGTAAGGCATGGGATGGCGTATTGCCACGACCTTTTTCCCTGCTGCTTTTAGCACTTCTGCAACACGACGGGTAGTCTGGCTTTTGCCGCAGCCCGTACGGACAGCACCAATGGCAACAACAGGTTTACTGGATTTAATCATGGTTTTTTCACCACCCAGCAGTTTAAAATTAGCGCCGCATTTCAGCACTTCGGACGCAATGTGCATGACATATTCATGTGAAATATCACTGTAACTGAAGACAACATCATCCACATTCAATTCTTTGATCAACCTAGAGAGTTCTTTTTCATCATAAATGGAAATACCGTCTGGATAAAGTTTACCGCATATTTCAGGCGGATATACACGATCTTCGATATTTGGAATTTGTGTGGCAGTGAAAGCAACCACTTCAGAATTGGAATCATTTCTGTACACCGTATTAAAATTATGGAAGTCCCTTCCGGCAGCTCCCATTATTAGAACTTTTGTTTTGTTCATTTTATTTTTCTCCAATCAAATTATTTTATTTTTTCTATCTAATGAGGTGATCTGATATTTACGATTTTTTCATAAATGGATATCTGTAATTCTTTGGGGGATCGAAGTTTTCTTTTATGGTACGCTGCGAAACCCACCGGACAAGATTGAACATGGATCCCGCTTTATCATTGGTACCAGAAGCGCGGCTTCCGCCGAAGGGTTGCTGACCGACCACAGCCCCTGTGGGCTTATCATTGATGTAAAAATTCCCCGCTGCATGGGTGAGTTTTTTGGTTGCTTCTGCAATTGCTTTTTTATCCTGCGCCATGACGCACCCTGTGAGTGCATAAGGTGAAGTGGTGTCCACCAGTTCAAGTGTTTCTGGCCATTTTTTCTCTTCATAAACATATATTGTTAGAACAGGTCCGAATATTTCTTCTTCCATTGTTTTGAAATGAGGATCGGTTGTTACGATGGTAGTGGGTTCGATGAAGTATCCTTTGGAATCGTCATATCCGCCACCGGTGATGATTTCAGCATGGGTACTGTTTTTTGCATAATCGATGAATTTAGCAATAGAATCAAAAGCAGTTCTGTCAATAACGGCATTCATAAAATTGGAAAAATCTTCCACATCTCCCATTTTGATAGATTCGACTTCCGAAACGTAGGCATCTTTTGTTTCATCCCATCGGGAAGAGGGGAGGTATGCCCGTGACATGGCGGAACATTTCTGACCCTGATACTCAAAAGCGCCTCTGACCATTGCAGTGACTACCACACCAATGTCGGTGGATTCATGGGCAATGCAGAAATCTTTTCCACCGGTCTCACCTACGATGCGTGGATAGGACCGGTATTGATGAATATTTCCACCAATCGTTTTCCACATACCTTGAAACACTTCTGTTGATCCTGTGAAGTGTATCCCGGCGAGTTGATTGTGATTAATAACATTAGGTCCTACTTGTGAACCCGAGCCGGGAATGAAGTTGATCACACCATCGGGCAATCCCGCTTCCTGAAACATTTTCATTAGGAAATAGGCGGGATAGACAGCGCTGGATGCCGGTTTCCACAATGCCACATTCCCCAGGATGGCAGGGGAGGTGGGGAGATTTCCCGCAATGCTGACAAAATTGAATGGTGTCACAGCAAATACAAATCCCTCAAGCGGGCGGTGTTCGGTGCTGTTCTGTGTCGGATCCGGGGAATACATGGGCTGGGTGTTGTAGAGTTCCTGAGCGAACCATACATTGAAATTTAAAAAATCGATAAATTCGCAGGCAGAATCAATCTCCGCTTGAAATACATTTTTGCTTACATTGAGCATGGTGGATGCATTGACAAGGTCGCGGTATGGTCCGGCAAGTAATTCAGCCATCTTTATGAATATTTTCGCTCTTTCTTCAAAAGGTGTTACGGACCAGGTTTTCCAGGCTTCCAGTACGCCGGAAATGGCTTGATCAACTTCCTGTTTACCTGCTTTGTGGTATTTCGCCAGCACGTGCTGATGATTGTGGGGCATCACGCAAGTACCAAGATCGCCGGTGCGGACGTCCTTCCCGCCTATAATGAGGGGGATTTCAATTTCCTGATTTTTTAATTCTGCAAGTTTTCTCTTTAAAGAGTCCCGTTCGGGACTACCCGGTTTGTACCCTTTGATCGGTTCATTCACCGGTTTTGAGACAAAATCTACCTTTGTATGTTTCATGATTAAACCTTTATTGATGAAGATTATGACACTTGGATAGACATGGTTTACACATTTAGAATTTAATGCTCTTTTATTAT
>CAYXUG010000023.1:0-29831 GCA_964468655.1 uncultured bacterium
CTCTCAATAATATATTCGACAATAAGCACGTTGAAATAATTGGAGGTCCAGCCATCGGACGTCAGATAGTAGTTAGACTGCAGGCAAGTCTCTAACTATTTCATTATCACCACCTGCATTCGTCCACGTGATTTGCAGATAATATGAATTCTTATTTTTCATCAAAAAAAACGCTGTCTCTGGCAGCGTTTCTACTTATTGCTACATTTACGGGAGAATTTGTTGGTGGACTTTTATTTGGAAGTTTAAGTTTGCTATCGGACTCATTTCATGTACTGGGTGATTTGATGTCAATTGTAATTGCCCTGGGTTCGCTTATGATCGCCCAAAGGAAAACACCCACAAGGCAGATGGCATTTGGCTTTCATCGCCTTGAAGTAATGAGCGCTCTTTTTAACGGTTTGCTTTTGAGTGTGATTTCCGCTTTTATTTTTGTTGAAGCCTGGTATCGATTTACCCATCCTTCAGCCATCAACACAACAGGTGCGCTCATTATAGCTCTTATCGGACTGGTGGTTAATACAGTGGTTGTCACTCTTTTCCACAAAAGACATGCAGTAGATAAGAATGATGTAAATATAGAAAGCGCATATTTCCACATTATAGGTGATTTACTGGCATCATTTGCGGTAGTGAGCGGTATAGTCGCCATTAAAATATTTAACCTTCCCATTATTGATCCAATCATTGCAGGATTTGTATCGCTGCTGATTCTCTTTTCTGCAGGCAGAGTACTCTACAAGAGTTCTGCAATTCTACTGCATAAATCACCGCAGGATATTGAAAGGGTACGTAATCGTGTATTAAAAATAGATGGTGTTGAAAATCTTATGGATGTCCGGTTGTGGCAAGTTTGTTCCCATTTAACTGTAGGAACAGCGCATGTCATCGTCAATGTGAATAAAGTGGAAGAAACTGACACAATTAAACAGCAAATAAAATCCATCATGCGGGAAGAATTTGATATTCGTGATATAACTTTAGAGTGTGAAACTCACGACATGTCAAACAAGCACCAACATACCTTTCAACATGAACATTCTTTACCTGATTGAGAATTTAGTGAAGGGTATTGTAGTATATAAATCAGGCTTGATTCAACGCTGGTATTAATCTGACAATATTAATTTAAATAATCTTATTCAGTTTGGGAGAACATCCTTAGGAGGTTTAATCCCAAAATCTCCGAATCCCTCTTTTCCCTGTATTTTTATTTCACCATATTTTTTTTCATACCGGTTAACGTTATCATTGAGGGCATTCAAGAATGCTTTTGCATGAGGTGGCGCCATAATAATCCGTGAATTTATTTTAGCTTTTGGTACTCCCGGCATGATTCGTGTAAAATCCATCACAAATTCAGCGGGTGAATGTGTAATTACCACAAAATTTGAATATTCTCCACTTCCAACATCTCCATCAATCTGAATATTTATTTGTTTCTGTTTTTCCTGATCTTTCATTTTTTCTTTTTATCACTTTCATTTTCTCTTTTGTTAAACTCCTCCCAATCTTCTTCTAATCCTTCCCACTCATCTATTTCTTCCAAAGTGTCTTTTTTATCTACTATTTTTTCTACTTCATTTTCAAAAAGTGAGAACGTGTCTTTCTTCTTTTCATAATCCTGTGGATCAACTTCTTCCTGATCTGAGGGGTCTAGTCTCTCAATTTCATTTTTGTATAATTTTGTATCAAAGAAATCAATATCCACAACAATGCCGTTTGCTACAAGATACTCAATAAAATCGAGATATTTTGCCGTTTTTAAATCGGTCCTGCAACCGGGACATACCAATGATTCTGCAAGTTGTGTATCCAACAGCGGAAGAGTGCATTCTGGACAAACGATACCTTCAGGTTTCTTCTTTATGTCTTTTTCAATACTCATTTTGGAGCGTAAATATAATCGAGTGGGATTGGGTCGTCAATAACTATTTTAACCTAATTTCGAGGGATAATTTTATTACGAATCTGTACCATTAAAAATTGCTTGAAACAAATATTTTTCTTCGGGAGAAATAGACAGGTTCCTTCTTTCTTTTACAATTCTGGCAGTTTTCAGAAATTTTTTATAGTCATAATTACGTATTTTCCCATTCACAACCCATGAAAATGAAGGTACATTTTTGGGTGGAAATCCTGCGCCTACTACATTACAACCAACACCGATAGATGTCCCCGTATTAAACATGGTATTAATGCCGCTTTTGGAATGATCTCCCATAAATAGTCCCGCAAAGAGAGAACCGCTGTCAATCACATTGCCATTGACGTTAACAGTTACAGTGGTGTAATTATTTTTTAAATCACTGTTATTTGTTCCAGCGCCAAGATTCACCCACTCCCCCATATATGCGTGCCCAATAAAACCGTCATGCTGTTTATTACTCCTACCTTGAAAAATTGATTCTGTTACTTCTCCGCCGATTTTACAACCGGGACCAATTGATGTACCTCCATAAATTTTCGATCCTGCCTTAATTAAACAGTCATTATCGATGACAAGCGGGCCCTCCAGGTATGAACATGCCATAACCGTAGTGTTATCCTTAATGATAATAGGACCAGCGTTTGCATCAAGTACGACCCCGCTTTGGATAACTGTGTTGCTGCCAATATAAATATTTTCCTTACAATCCATATAAACTGCTTCACCTCTTTCGCTATGGACTTGTCCAAGACCAAACTGAGCACTATCCATTTTAATTATGTGTTCATTTTCATTGATGCAGTCCCACAAATAGGTCATGCTCTTTGCAGGAAGTTCAACTTGTTTAAGATTTTCATTCGTTAGAATTGAATCATCAAATCCGTCTTTAGCCCATTGGTTCGAATCTTCCTCAGAAATATTTGCGCCGATTATTTTTCCACCACATAAATAGAGTGACTGGTGTAAATCGACAATTTTTTCAATCATTGATTTTTCCCAGACAACAGAAGCAAGAAGCCAGATCCCCTTTGATAGCGGTTCTGTATTCACACCAAAATCATCGAACTTGCTGCGGGTTAATTCAGAAAGTTCGTTCCTGACAAATAGGTTAATTTCCGACTCAGGAAAAATATTCTGAATTCTTTCAAGATATGTAAACGCGCCGCATCTCAAGTTAAAAACAGGGCGGGTTAGAGAAATGGGTCCTAAATTGAGCGCTTCTTTATAATTCTCGAATACGTTAATGATCATATATTTAAAATCTCCTTAATCTTCATGATTGAATATTCAACGTCAGTTTCTGTTTTATTATCTAACACAACATTGTAAAAATGTTCCGCATATTGTGTTTGAAATCCGATACGGTAGGGCGCATTTGATTTATACACCAAATATGCAGATGGTAAATAAAATTTAGTGTTTAAATCCACTACTGCATGGTAAGATTTCATACAGACTCGATCTAATAATTTTTCATCAGGAAAATTAAAGTTGGTAAATTCATCTTCATCGTATAACAATAAATTATCTTTGAATTTCTCACTGTACTCTAAAATTCGTAATTTATTGATCAACAATTGAATAGATACACCTTGGTGGTCTGACATAGTAGTCCGTAATAAATCTATTAACCGTTGGTTATTTGTAAACTCAGGTAAAATAAATAAACATTTTTTGATTCCTGTTCCTGATTTACGAATGGTCAACTTGAATTGATGTCTGCCAATCTTTTTTGTTAATTTAAGCCACCATATGGTAAGTTTGATCATTATATGATTCATCGTTTGCAATATATAACTTCAAAAGAAAATATGAACAATTTATCTTTTAATCATGCTTAAAAGAATCCTAATTGCCAATCGTGGCGAAATTGCAGTTCGAGTTATCCGAACATGTAAAGAAATGGGGATTGAATCTGTAGCAGTGTTTTCTGACGCTGACCGTTTTTCCCCTCATGTTATTTTGGCTGATATGGCATTTCCAATCGGACTTCCTGTTTCATCTGAAAGTTATCTGAATATGGACAAAATTCTGGATGTTGCAATAAAATTAAAAGCTGACGGTATTCATCCCGGTTATGGATTTCTTTCTGAAAATACCGAATTTGCAGAAAAAATTTCTGGCAAAAAACTTCGCTGGATAGGACCTCCTCCAAAAGCGATGAAGATACTTGGAGATAAGGTATCAGCCAGAAACCTTGCCCGAAAACTTTCCATTCCCCTGGTACCCGGATCTAATGACCCCATATCAACTGTATCAGAAGCAGTGAAAGATTCAAAATCAATCGGCTATCCGGTACTGGTGAAAGCAGCCGGAGGTGGTGGTGGGAAAGGCATGAGAATCATCAATTCTTCAGATGAAATGAAGAATGCTTTTAAGCGCGCTGTGTCTGAATCAAAATCATCATTTCGGGACGGGACTGTTTTTATCGAAAAATATATTCCTGAAGCACGGCATATTGAAATTCAGGTCCTCGCTGACTCCTTTGGGAATGTCGTTGTTTTTACCGAAAGAGAATGCTCTATACAGCGGCGATACCAAAAAATTATTGAAGAATCTCCCTCGCCCTTAATCGATCGATCCTTGTGGGAAAAAATGGCGGATGATGCTTCTAAACTGATTCAGAAGGCAAGTTACACAGGAGCCGGTACCGTAGAATTTATTGTTGATGAGAACAAGCAATACTATTTTCTTGAAGTAAACACCCGGCTTCAAGTCGAGCATCCTGTGACAGAAATGCTGACAGGGATAGATTTTGTGAAAGAACAAATTAAAATTGCGTGTAACGAAAATATTTCCATCACTCAAAAAAAAATGACTCCCCGGGGGCATTCAATTGAATGCAGAATTTATGCCGAAGATGGATTCCTAAATTTTATTCCATCTACCGGCAAAATTCATGAACTTCATATCCCGGACGGATTAGGAATCAGGTTCGATGGCGGGGTGATAGTCGGACAACCCGTCACACCATACTATGACCCGCTGCTTGGTAAATTGATCACTTGGGGAAATAACAGGAATGAGGCACTCAACAGAATGAAACGAGCATTGACCGAATGTAGAATCGCCGGTGTTGATACAACAGTTCCTTTTTGTCTGTCTGTCTTAAATCATTCACAATTCGAAAAAGGGAATTATAACACTCACTTTATTCAAGAAAAAATGAAAACACTTTTAATAAATCCCGAACAATCTAATGATTGGGAGAAAAATATTGCGTCGGTGACAGCTGCGCTCCATAAAGACCGAGTTATGGAAGATCATTCTAAAAATCACAGAAAAAAGGTTAGACTTTCCTCCTGGAAACATACGGGCAGAGAAGAAGAATTAAGGTGAAATTTTCCACAGAAATTAATGGTGAAACACTTGTTTTTGAATTAAACGATTCAGAAGATGGGCTTATTTTCCTTAAGAACGGTAAAAAATCAAATATCGATTTTATCCAGTTATCTTCTCATTCGTATTCATTTTTGTCAGGCAATAAATCTCACCATGCAACCGTAATGAAAAATCAAGAAGAATATCAGATTACAATTGATCACAAACCTCATTTTGTTAAAATGAAAGATTCGAAACAAATCATCCTGGAAGCTATTGGATATTCTGAAAAGCATGAAGAGGAAACCGGGGAATGCAGAGCGCCAATACCGGGACTGGTTTCGGAACTTTTTGTTAATAAAGGACAAACAATATCAAAAGGAGATAAATTACTTATTTTGGAAGCTATGAAAATGGAAAATGAAATTACTGCTCACATTTCAGGTGTTATTCAGTCTGTGTATATTTCACCCGGACAGCCCGTAGAAAAAAATGCGTTATTAATAAAAATTGAATTGGATCAAAATGGGATTCGGTAGCCGTTTATTATGGGGTAGTGTGGGGTGGGTTCTGGGCGGACCCATTGGCGCAATCATCGGTTATTCCCTGGCTTCCATGTCAGAAACACGACAATCGGGTGGTGAATATTCATCTTACTATGGCATCGGCACAAGAGGTGCAGAATACCCAAAAACCAAATCCGGTGATTTTGCAGTCTCACTTCTGGTTCTTTTTGCCTACGTCATGAAAGCTGACAAAAAAATGCTGAAATCAGAGTTGAATTATGTTAAGCAATTTCTCACAACAAACTTTGGCAGTGAAAGCGCAAAAGACCTTATGGTCCTATTCAAGGATATACTCAACCAGGATTATTCATTACCATCAGTATGCCGGCAGATTAAAAGTCAAATGGATCATCCCAGCCGACTGGAACTTATCCATGTTTTGTTTGGGCTTTCGCAATCTGATAATGAAGTCCACCCACTGGAAGTTGATGCAATACGCAAAATTTCCAACTACATAGGAATTTCTCCTACTGACTTTGATTCAATCAAAGCCATGTTCATTGTAGATGCAAGCGGGGCATATCATATTCTTGAAATTGACAAGCAGGCAACAAATGATGAAATCAAGCGCGCCTACAGAAAAATGGCAAATAAATATCACCCGGATAAAGTTTCTCATTTGGGGGATGAATTTCAGAAATTAGCTGAAGAAAAATTCAAGGCAGTGAGTGAAGCATACAACAATATCAAAAAGGAGAGGAGCAATACCTGATTGAGTTCAGATAATCAATTTGAAAAACCGGGTGAATTCCCTTTTACCAGAGGCATCCACCCCGAGATGTATCGAAAACGGTTCTGGACAATGCGCCAATATTCCGGATTCACTTCTGCTGAGGAATCCAATAAAAGATACCAATATCTGCTAAGTCAGGGAGTTACCGGGCTTTCTGTAGCATTTGACCTGCCTACGCAGATGGGATACGATTCCGATCATTCTCTTGCTACCGGAGAGGTTGGTAAGGTTGGCGTTCCTATTTCAACTATTGATGATATGAAACTTCTCCTCAATGAAATTCCACTGGAATCCGTCTCGACCTCAATGACAATCAATGCAACTGCTGCAATTCTTCTGGCTTTTTATGCAGCTGTAGCTGAAGAGCGTGGAATTACCATTGCTAAACTTAGAGGTACAGTCCAAAACGATATTCTAAAGGAATACATTGCAAGAGGAACACATATTTTTCCTCCCCTGGAGAGTCTCAAAATTGTAACGGATATTATTGAATTTTGTAATAATCACATACCAAAATGGAATACCATTTCTGTCTCCGGCTATCACATTCGTGAAGCAGGTTCCACAGCAGTTCAGGAAATGGCATTTACCTTTTCCAACGGTATTGCATACATAAATGCAGCTTTAGACCGTGGTTTAAAAGTTGACGATTTTGCACCAAGAATTTCCTTCTTTTTTAATGCTCACCTCGATTTTTTTGAAGAGGTTGCAAAATTCAGGGCAGCACGAAGAATTTGGGCAAAAATAATGCAAAACAGGTTTGGAGCAAAAAATCCGAAATCGATGATGTGCCGGTTTCATGTTCAAACTGCCGGATCCTCTCTCACAGCACAGCAAATGGACAACAATATTGTGAGAACATCTGTTGAGGCGCTGGCAGCAGTTTTCGGTGGAACACAATCACTACACACAAATGCAAGAGATGAAGCGCTAGCACTGCCGACAGAGCAATCAGTAGAAATCGCATTGAGGACACAACAACTCATTGCCCACGAAATTAATGTAACAGATACGGTTGATCCTCTGGGTGGATCTTGGTATGTGGAAGAATTGACAGACAAAATTGAAAAAGAAACTTTTGAGCTCATTGAAAAGATTGACGAAATAGGGGGAGCCGTCTCTGCTATTGAATCTAATTTTATACAGGCTGAAATTGGAAAAAGCGCCTATGAATATCAAAAGAAAGTCGATGTTAAAGATCGTACAATAGTTGGTATGAATAAGTTCATGACGGAAGATTCCGTTGAGCCGGAAATTCTGAACATTGATTCTGATAAAGTTGAAAACCAGAAAAAGAGATTAAAACGATTTAAGGAGAATAGAAATAACCTTCAGGTTGAAAATGCCATAAATAAATTAAAAAAAGCAGTCGAAGAAAATGAAAACCTAATTCCATTTATTATATCAGCCGTAAAATCCAAAGTAACCTTGGGGGAAATTTCAGATACACTCAGAGAAATATATGGTGAATTTAATCTGATGTAAACATGATCTTTACCCAACTCATCAAGGCAAATTTGTCAACCAATTTTCTCGGGAGGGAAATTGAATATTATCAACGAATAGGATCTACAAACGAAGAAGCCTTTGAACTCATTGAAGAGGGATGTGATGAGGGGACTATAATCGTTACAGATCACCAAACCTCCGGCAAAGGAAGACAGGGTAAATCTTGGTTTTCAGCGCCGGGAAAAGGGTTGGCATTTTCCATTATCCTGACGCCGCAAACACCGCTTAGTCAATCCGGACTTCTCTCACTTGCAGCAGGGATTTCGGTAGCGCAAGCAATCGAACAATTTGGACTCGAACTGACACTGAAGTGGCCTAATGATATTTTATTGAATGGGAAAAAGTGCGGCGGTATTCTTGTAGAAAGTAAAGTTCAATCGGATGTGTTGGCGTATGCAGTTATCGGCATTGGGATCAATGGCAATGAATCTTCAAGTGACTTTGGTAATGAAATTCAAGAAATGACTACTTCTATCGCCATTGAAAAAGGGGATCCTGTGCAGAGGGAATTGGTACTGGCATGGACATTAAATTCTTTTGAAGGGTGGTATAAAAATCTGAAAAATGGCAACTTAAATAAGATCGTGGAGACGTGGTTAAATTACTGTGGGCACTTGGATAAACCTGTCACCATTCACCAGCACGGAGAAGAAAAAACTGGCAATTTTATCGGTGTAAATGAATCGGGAAATGGATTGATAGATTTTGCCGGACAAATTTTATCTATCTCAGCCGAAGAGATTCATCTTTCAAATTAATTAAATCGTTAGCGCATCCATAAAAGTTTTTGTACTGCCAACAGACTCACAGGAAAAAATCAGTTCTTTAATTTCTTTCTGTCTTTCACCTGAAAATAAACTGGCGGATAATGAATTAAATTTGTTTTCCAGATCTTCCATGGTCATGGGTTCCCTGGGGTCACCCTTCGGATATTCCAGATATTCTTCAAATTTCCTGCCATCATTGGTTGTGACCACAACTCTGGATGGCTGCTTTGCAGGGAACATCTTTTCAAATTCCTGGGAGGGTTCTCCCTTAATTTTATCAATGACTTCAAAAATACGCGGGTCATTCAGCTTTTCATCTGAGAAAGATTCGGTGGTAATTTTCTTATCCACCATTGCCGTTGCCATACAGTAGGGCAGGGAGTGATCCGCAGTTTCTCTTGATTCCGGGCGATATTTTGTAGGGTCAAAAAGAATGTCATATGCCTGAGCAAAACAGGTAACTTTTACTTCTTTAATATGGGAGTAATCCAAATCATTGTCAATCATGGCTTTGAGAGCACAGGAGATGTGAGTATGAGTTAGCGCTTCAGTGGGAAATGCTTTCATTCCGCATTCCATAATTTTATAGCTGTCACCTAATCCACCCACTAAAGCATCAATATTCCACGCCCATGAGGACACACCGTCTCTGCCTTCCATATCTGTAGGATTCATAGACTCATCTTTTGCATTCCAGCCAATGAAAGCATCCATAAAACCTTCTTTTCCTTCGAATACTTTTTCAGTTCCGGAAAATCCCTTCTGCGCCATGAGCGCTGCAAAAACACCGCTTTGCACTGCCATGGGGTCCACTGCATTTTTCATCATTGACAATTTTCCGGCAGTGGGACAGCCGATTGTATGATTGTGACTGCCGTTTATCCCGATTGCGTTTACCATTTGATCTACACTTAATCCCAGAAGTTTACCTGCTACAATAGGTGAAACAAATTGGGTGAGTGTGGCGTGGTGCCATTTCCTCTCACGGATGCCTGGTTTGGCAAAAAGACAGAGACGCTGCTCAAACTCGTAAGCCAGAACAATACCCACAATGACATCTTTCATATTTGCGTTAACCAGTTCACCTACTGCCCATGCGGCAGGAATAATATCCGAGGGATGAGACGGGTCTTCCTTCCAATAAATGTCATTAAAATCCAATGCACGTACCATGAGAGAATTAATAAGGGTAGCATTTGTGGTAGGAATTTTATCACCAAACCCTAAAACTGTTGCTTCGCCTTTTCCGCCTATTTCCATATAAATATCACGGATGATTTTTACATCGTTGGTATGGTACCCACCAAACGCGCAGCCAATGGAGTCATACAAATAGCGTTTTACCTCATGAATAACCTCATCAGGGAGGTCTTCGTATTTTAGTCCCACTGAAAATTCAGCTATTTGTCTAGAAATTGATTTTTCCATTATTCTCCTTTTGTAACCGCTAATTTCACCAATTACACTAATTATTTTTCGTGTAATTTGCGCAATTCGAGGTTTATTTTAATTTTGTAATAATGGCATCAACCATTTGGGTCGTAGAAGCAGCCCCATGTTTAATCACATTGGGACTTCCTGACATTTTTGCCATATCATAGGTTCTGACTTTACCTTCTGCAATTATTTCGGTAATCGCTATTCTGATTTTATTAGCTATAATCTGTTCATCAATAAAATCAAGCATCATGCATGCAGATTCAATCATGGCAATGGGGTTGACGATTGAAACAGGGTAATCTGCATATTTTGGTGCGCTGCCGTGAGTGGGCTCAAATACACCAATGCCGGTTTCAGGATTATACTGAGCACTACAGGCAAAACCAAGTCCGCCGATTAAACCAGCAAAACCATCAGAGACAATATCACCAAACATATTTCCGGCTACAATAACACCATAGTTCTCTGGATTTTTGGTGAGCCACATCATCTGGGCATCAATATTGGTATTCCACAGTTCAATTTCCGGGAAATCGGCTTTTTGTATCTCTTGCGCCATTTTGTACATCATTCCGGATGTTTCCCTAATTACATTGGGTTTTTCACAAACCGTAACTGATTTATAGCTATATTTTTTTGCATGATTGAAAGCGGCTCTTAAAATTCGTTCCGTACATCTTTTGGTAAATATTCGTGTAGATACAGATACTTCTTCAACGGGAGTATCACCAAAGTTTTGTTTAAATTTGGGATGGGTCATAAGCGCATCATACACCTGAGGTGGAGGATCGCTCCATTCAACGCCACCATATAACCCTTCCGTATTCTGCCGGAAAATAGCCACATCCACTTGTGGTTCATCAATGGTATCATTGCCACCTTTACGAATAAAGTTTAAAGGGTTGCCCTTATAAGTCCGACAGGGACGGAGGCAAATATCCAATCCGAAATGCTGACGAAGTCCCACAATGGGGCTGGCATAGGCCAAACCTTTTTCCTGCAGGACAGAATCCAACTCATTAAAAGCTTCATCTTTGGGTTTGGAGGTAATGGCTCCGAACAGACCAATCTTATGTTCAGCGATAAGATCAAGAGTACGCTGTGGCAGGGGATTACCTTCACTACACCAGAACTCCCAACCGATATCTCCTTCTACATAATCAGCATCAAATCCTGCTACATTCAGTACCCTGATAGCTTCATCTAAAACTACCTTGCCAATTCCATCACCGGGCATTGCTACTATAATTCTTTTACCCATTTATTCTCCTATTTTTTACAACGATATAGCTATACTATTTTATTCTCGTTAATTCGAATATTCTTTGTGAATCTTACTCTTAACCCAGTTTTCAAGTCCACCACACACAATTAATTCTTGAGCTGTTGTTCCCAACGGTGGAAAACCGTATTTCTTTTCCTCTGTTATTATTTTTGATAATTCAAAATCAACAGTTGCCTTTATTTCCGTTCGCAGAGACAAATTCCCTTCGCCGAATATATTTTTCAATTTTTTGGTTAGTTCAGGACATTTTAAAACAATAAATCCATTGTTGATGGCATTCCTGGCATATGTTTGACTGAATGAACCTGCGATGATAAGTTGAATTCCTTTGTATTTCAAAGCTGTTGCCGCCTGTTCTCTGGAGCTGCCAGTACCAAAATTGAACCCTCCAACTAGGAGGTCACCTTTCTGAGCAATTTCCCTGAACTTCGGATCATAATTTTCCATTACAACCTCTGCTTGTTGTTCAGGAGAAAAATTATCAATGTATGCATATTTACCGGGAAAGACCCCATCAGTATTCAAATTATCCTGATGGCAGAAAAGAAATTCTCCCTCCAATTTATTTGGAAATTTTTCAAGGAGTTTTACATCAGATTTCTCTTGCCCATTTGCAGGGATTTCATTCAAACTCCAGGTAATATTTATTGAATCATATTTGTGAGGTCCTGTAATCTTTCCTGCGACAGCTGATGCTGCAACAACGGCGGGTGAGGCAAGATAAGCTTTAGCATTTCGTGAGCCCATCCGTCCCTTAAAATTTCTGTTAGTGGCTGAAATTCCTATTTCTCCATCATTCAAAGTTCCCATTCCTAATCCTATACATGGACCACAACCCGGTGGAAGCGGCTTTGCTCCCGCATCTATCAGCGCATGCCAATCGCCTCTCTTTTCACTCTCTGCCTGAACTTCGCTCGATGCTGCTGCTATATAAAATTCCACATGATCTGCAATTTTTTTCCCTCGAGCAACTTCTGCTGCTTCGGCGATATCTTCCATGCGGCTGTTAACACAGGATACCAAATAAGCTTTGTTGATGCCAATATTTTCCTTTTCCATTTGATAAACACTTTTCATCACCTTTACGTGGTCAGGACCTGAAACATGAGGACGGACAGTGGATAAATCGAGCATCAATTCCTTGTTATATTTAGCATCCGAGTCGGGGTTTAAAATATTGGTTTCAAGTTCATCTATTTGATTATGATTAAGTCTCGGATGAACTCCTTTTCCATCTTTATCTGAGGGGACACCGGCAAATCCTCTATCAGCGATATAATCAGCACGGTCTCTTAACCACCGAATTGTAGTGGTATCACAGAGGAAAATTCCAACTAATGCACCCCATTCAGTTGTCATGTTTGCAATTGTTAATCTGTCATTCAATGACAAATTATTTACTCCCTCACCAACAAATTCAACAGCGTGATTCAACACTTCATCCTGATTAAAAAGTCCGCATAGAGTAACGATGACATCTTTGCCGGAAACACCTTTTTGAATTTTTCCCCTTAATTCAACTTTTGCAACCGGAGGAATCTGCCACCAAGTCTGGCCAGTTGCCCAGATGGAAGCAGCATCCGTTCTCACAACAGGTGTGCCCAAACATCCTAAACCGCCATACATGTTTGAATGACTATCAGATGCAACTACCATAGTCCCGGGCCAAGCATACCCTTCTTCACAAATGATTTGATGACCAATACCGCGTCCTGCAGGATAAAAATCCACACCCATTTTCCGTCCGAATTCTTCAATCCGTTTATACTTCCTAAGATTTTCATCACTCTTGTCCTGAATGTTGTGATCGAGTGTAAAAACCGGCTGCCTCAGATTCGCCATTTTTCCCGCACCGATGGCTTTGAATTTCATCATGACAGCGCCGGTATTGTCATGAGTCATAACATAAGCCGGCTGAATAAATACATAATCACCGCTTTGGACCAATTTACCTTCACCAAGGCCAATTGCATGTTTCTGTGCGATTTTCTCAATTAAGGTCTGATTCATATTAATAACTACAGATTACACAAATTAAATTGTAATTAAAGGACTTCTTCAAATTTCAATTATTTAAAACAACAATACCTTATTTAATAATTCGTGTAATTAGCGTCATGAGAGGTTAACTCTTAAACGGTTCAAAAGAGACAAAATCTGCATGATGAGCTATTATGGATTCCACTGTTCTTTTACCAAGGTCACCTTCCTTTGAATGAGTTGCAATGATATGCTGAATCTCCGGTGAAAGACCAAACCTGTCTGCCAGTGCAACACCACTAAAGGGATGCCTTACCACTTTACCAAATTCACTGGTAACCAGGGTCCCGTCAACGCGATCATATTCCAGAAGTTTTCCCACATCCATGAGAATACATCCTGCAATGAGTGTATCCATATCCATCTTGATTTCATCTCCAAAATTTTCTATCATAGTATTTGCAATCTGTTTTGCGAGTTGGACTGTGGTTCTTTTGTGGTTTAAAAAAGAAATCTTACAATCCTCAATCAAAAGAGAAAATGGCATTTTATCTAAATCGGCAATAGTTAGAGGGCTTCTTTCAACGACATAAGCCCAGCAATCGGTTACTTTTTCTTTCAGATTATCATCACTAATCCACTGAATTTCCGGCCATATTTCTAAAATTTTATCTTTCATATTTACCTTTCTAATACCACTAATTATCGGTTTACTTTAAATATTGAATCCAAAACTGTTCCATCCACCCACTTCACAATACCAATCACCTCATCCGATAATTCCGGTTTTTCAGGAGGACCACCGCACAGGTCATCTACTTCATTTTTTATCTCTTCAATCTTCCTGATTGGGAGTTCACTTCGTCTTGTGGCTTTGATTAAGTCTTCTCTCATTGGGTTAATTGCGATTCCTCTTTCGGTAACAATGACATCAATCAGTTCTCCGGGACCGCATAAAGTTGTTACTCTGTCAACAATAATAGGAATACGATTCCTGAATGATGGAATAGGTAGAATGGTGCATTTACTGAACAGGCAGTTCTGCCATCCGCCGATGCCATGCAGCATGTAGCCGTCTGAATGAGTCACCACATTGGCGTTGAAATTGATGTCCACTTCCGTGGCGCCGAGGACGACAGCATCCACCATGGAGGCAAAATTCCCCTTACCATGCCAATTGTACGAGGTGAAGGGAGAAGAGTCCACATGCCCGGAATTCTCCCGCATTGAACGGACACCTTCAAGATCAAACGTTTGTCCATCTAAAATATAATCAGTTAGTCCTTCCTCCAACATTTCAACTAAATATTTGGTGGAACCCCCGCGAATAAACCGCGCTTTAATACCCGCTTCAATCATCATTTCTTTCAGGTAAATAGCAAATGCCAAAGCAGTACCGCCAGCACCTGCCTGGAAACTGAATCCGTCTTTCATAATACCGGCTGTTTTTACAAATTTTACAGTGAGTTCTGCAATAAACAATCGGTCGGGAGATTTGGTAAGCTGAGTGGTACCGGAGACGATTTTTTCAGGATCACCTACCTTATCCATCACCACTACATAATCTACATTATTGCCGTGAATCTGCCATGGGATACACGGAAAATCCACGAGGTTGTCTGTAACAACAATAACTTTATCGGCATACAATGAATCAACAAGACAAAATCCCAAAAGTCCGCAGCCAGAAGTGCCTCTGTCGCCGGTGCAGTTGCCAAAGAGGTCAGCTGTGGGGGCTGCTATGATGGCCACATCAATATGGACTTCACCATCCTGAACGGCTTGCCATCTTCCCCCATGAGAACGGAGAACTGCCAATCCATTCATTTTTCCATCTGAAGCATATTTTCCCAAAGGACCGTTTAATGAACCTTCAATACGGCTGATGACGCCATTTTCCATGTGCTTGATCATGGGCTCATGGCAGGGGAATGAAGCCGATGGAAACCATCGTAAATTCTTTTTCCCCATTTTAGCCAAAATGTCAAAGACTTCATTCATTAACAGGTCACCATTGCGGAAATGATGATGGTTAGAGATGGTCATTCCATTCTTGATATTGCATTTTTCCAGCGCTACTTTCAGTGAACCAACAATCTTATTTCCGGATGCAGGGTAATCCTGACATGCTCGGATTGGGGAAGCGGATTTAACTCCGCTGGGTGAGTGTTTGCCTACACCTTTAAAAGGAATTGTTTTTTCTCCATTCACTTTTTCAGGGACTTTGCGGCCGGCTTTGTTTTTTATTAGTTTCAGTTTTTGTCTCATTGATTCCTAAACGCAGAACTCGCTAAGAATACGCAAAGTTCATAAAGGTATGTATAAATTTCTTTTTGGTCTTTGCGTCATCTTTGCGTCCTTTGCGGTTAAAGCTTTTTCTTCCAGTTTTTTGGGATTAGTTCGTTTGCTATTGCAAAATCAACAGTTTGTAATGCCCGCTTTACCACCGGTGGATCAATCATTTTACTTCCTAGAGAAACGACACCCAATCCTTTTTTCTGTGCTTCCTTAAAGGCAAGGACAATTATTTTTGCCTTATCAATTTCAGATTCTGAAGGTGCAAATTCTTCGTGTACCGGTTTGATCTGCCGGGGATGGATACATCCCTTTCCCTCGAAACCAAGCGCTTTAGCTTCTTTTACAGATGCTCGTAATCCTACTTCGTCACCCACATCACTAAATACTGTATCAATTGCCTGAATCCCGGCTGCCTTCGCAGAATTGACAACTTCACTTCTTGCGAATAAAGATTCTCTCCCCTCTTTTGTCCGCTCAGTACCTATATCTGCTGTATAGTCCTCAAGCCCGATGGCAAGAGCAACCGTATTAGAAGACGCTTCCGCAATCTCGAAAGATTTTGCTACTCCCCGCCCGCTTTCAATGATAGGCATGAGATAAACCGGTTCCTTTTTTCCACACGCTTTTTTGATCGTTTCAATTTTCTGATCTACAATTTTTATTTGATCTGCACTTTCCACCTTCGGTAACAAAATTACATGGACATTGTGGGGAACAATGTATTCCAGATCTTCAAGTCCCAATTCGCCCTGATTTATCCGCACCATCCGTTCTGCGCCGAAAAAGTCCACCGACCGTAAAGCATTTCTCACCACAAACCGTGTTGCAAATTTTTGATCCGGAGCTACTGAATCTTCCAAGTCGAGAATGATTCCATCGGGCTTGTGAATTCCGGCATTGAGCATGAGCTTTGGTTGATTCCCCGGAATGTAAAGTCGGCTTCGACGAAAACGGTCGCCCTTTGTTTTGTATGTGCAAAATGGTTTCATTTCAGGCAATGCTTCGGAGCAAATTTTTGGTAATGCCATCTTTATGGCCGCTTCTATCCGCGCGCTGATGACAAACGGAACTGCACCAAAATCATCAATCTCGAGGTGACCCGTTGAAACACCTAGCATTTGGCAAACCTTCACTGCCTGCTCCTGAATTGAGGCGCCGTAAAGCGCAGCCACATTACTTTTTATGTCAATAGTAAGTGTTTTTTTCGATGGAGCATAAGTGACCCGTAAATCAGACCGGAACTTATCTCCTGGAGGTTCTGCTGTAAATGATCGTACCATGAATTTTAATCGATTTATTAGATGAAATTTATTCTAACATATTGATGGATGAAAATGTTTATCTGAAAGTTTATGGCATTAGAGAAGTAACTTAGAGTTGACTTTTTCTTCAGCTATTTTAATCAGTTTTAACCGATTTACATCTCCCATCTCATTCATTTTTAATTCAGCAGGAATTTTTAAAATCCTAATTGGTAATTGATATCTAAGCAGTATTTTTTTGAGGTAGCTGAAAATCCGATTTTCAATCTTATCACCATCCATGTCAACAAACATAACAGGGCGTTGTCCATAAATGTTATCTGAAACTGGCACCACTCTTGCCAATTTTACTGTCTCCAATTCAAGAGCGGTGTTTTCCAATTCTTCTGGATTAATATTTTCTCCACCTGAAATAATCATTAAATCCTTTCGTCCGAAAACATAAAGATTTTCATCTTCAATTTTTCCAATATCACCCGTAGCGAAAAATCCTTCATAGTCTTTTGGATCAACAAGTCCCCCTTTTTCCAAATATCCCAAAAACGATGATTCCCCCTTCACCAAAATTTCTCCATCATCAGCAATTTTCACGTTGCAGTGAGAGAGGACTTTCCCTGCGACATTCGGTAAAATATGATCATGAGAAGATGCGGTGGTCGTAATTTGTGAGGCCATTTCAGTGTTCCCATAGGTTACTCTCAATGGTATTCCCCTTAACTGACAAGCTTCCCTCGTTTTCACTGAAACAGGGCCGCCGCCGGCAAGTACACATTTAAATTCCGTAAACTGACTTGCAGTTTTTTCGTCATCTAATAATTGTTTCAACTGTGTGTCAACTAATGAGACATGCGTTACCAGTTTATCCTCTATTAATGAAATTAAACTCTCTTTTCTTTCCTTAATTCTTACTCCGCCCCCGTAGGCAACAGCCCGAAATAAAATACTTAATCCACTCACATGATATAAGGGAAGTGAAAGACTCCACACATCATTGTGACCAAACGGAATTATACTATTTGAAGAATTTGCGCTGGCAAAATGATTCTTCAATGAATGAACTGCATATTTTGGATTTCCGGAAGATCCTGATGTCCGGATAATCGTTGCCGGTTTTTCAACATCAATCTGGTTTGATTCCGTTGTGCTAATATTCCTATTGTCAGAAATAGAAGGAATAGGATAGGTTGAAATATTTTCAGGAAAATTATTTTTTTCATTTTCATCAAATACCATTCCATCACATCCTGTTTCCTTCAATATTGAGTTCACTGAATTCTGTGGTTCTTTTGGATTCAAAAGTAATATTTCTTTTCCCATTTCAAATAGCGCAAATAAAGTAAAAATGACTTTTAAAGTAGGGTAGCATAAAATTGCAAATTTTGTTCCACCCCTGATTTCTGAATTTCTGAAATATTCCATCAAAAACTGGATATATTCAACCGATTCTGAAAAAGTCCATCCTTTCTCATTGGTAATAATGAATGGATATTCGCCATGTGACTTCATCAATTCACACAAACTGACAGGTTTATTCATACACCGTTGCCTACTTCAAGTTTTTGAACGAGTTCAACATTCTTATAATTAAGATCATATTTCCAGTTCATTATATCTACCTTTCCCTCCGATGAATCAAAAGTTGGGACTGTCGTGTGCCCGGCAAGTAACTTATCTGTACCAAAGCCCGCTACTGCATCGTCCCCACTTACGGGAGCCGCCAGTTGACTTAATGTGTACAACCCAACACACGAATCATAAGTAGAACTAATGACTGTTTGAATTCCGTAATTCCGGTATTCCTTAGCATGGGTCAACGTTTTCATTAAACCACCAAAGATTGATGGTTTAATGATGTGATATTTTATCCCTGGGACTTTCCAAAATTCCATGAACTCGTCACTTTCCATGGATTCATCCAGACCGATTGGCATCCTTGTCTTGTGAAAAAGTTTCTCATTTTCTTCGGGATTTTCCAGCGGTTCTTCAAAATATTCAATTCCGAGTCCTTCAATTTTTTTAATGAATTTTACTGCTTTCGCCAATCCAAATTTTCGGTTCCCGTCAAGATGAATTTTTTTATTCCTTCCAAATTCTCTCCTAAACAACTTTATTATTGTTATATCTTCATCAGTACTATTTTGACCCACCTTAATTTTAAGGGCAGGATACTTTTTAAATTTCTTTGATTCGATACATTCTTCAGCATCTTTCACCCTGCCGGAAAAGAGTCCATTTATACCAATCGATTGGCTAGGACTATTTGTTAATATCATGGCTGGTGGTTTCCCTATTTCCTTAGCAAGCAAATTGAGGCAACAGCTTTCAATTCCAAAACGAATACTTGGATGCAATTGATTCAACCAAGTTAATTCCACTTCAATTTCAGCTAATCCCTTCAATTCCAAATTGTTGAACTCCAGTCCCATCAATTGACCATACACATCCACCAACGATTCACTGTGTCTTCCTGGGAGTGGCGATATTTCTCCATACCCTACATGCCCATCTTCAGCATTTAATTCGAGAATCAGTCCCTCACGTTTGTTCAGTATATGTTCACCAACTTTGACTTGTTTGGTAAATGGGATGGTAAAGCGATATATTTTATTCTCATGAATAATCACAGTAAAACTCCAAGGGAGAAAGCAAATCCATAAAACAGCATTACTTTACCTGTAATTTCCAGCGCTTTGATTAATTCGGTAGAGTCTTCTTCACGGAATATTTTCATTATAGCGGGAAGAGTGAAAATGCAAACAAGTGATGCAAACCATGGCCTGCCCGAAGGTTGAATGAAAAACGGAATCCCGCCTGCTATCACAATAGAAATGAGATATTCAAATTTTGTGAATGTTTTTCCGAATTTCACTGCCAGTGTCTTTTTTCCTGCTTCAGCATCGGTATCAGCATCCCTCAAATTATTCACTGCCAAAAGTGCAACGGACAGAAATCCCGGAGCTAAACCGGAAAGCAAAACAACTGAATTAATTTCAAGAGTCTGAACGAAATATGTTCCACCTACTGCCACAGGACCAAAATATATCAGAACCAGAAAATCCCCCAGTCCCAGATAACCAAGCGGTTTGGGTCCGCCTGTGTAAAGATACCCTAAAATGATGGATGAGAGTCCGATGATTAGAATAGGAAACCCACCACGAAAAAGCAGATAAAATCCCGGAATAAGAGCCAGCGCAAATGTAATAAACATTACCTTTTTCATCGCTTCCGGGGAAATCGCGCCCGATTGGACCATCCTTATGGGGCCTAATCTTTCTTGTGTGTCAGCACCTTTCTGAAAGTCAAAATAATCGTTCGCAAAATTGGTTCCAATCTGAATAAGAAGAGCCGCAACCATTGCTGATCCTGCGGCGAGCCAATGAAAGAATCCATCAATACATGCAAGACTTGTCCCCATGAGAACGGGTGTAATTGATGCACTCAGCGTTTTGGGGCGAGCGGCCAAAAGCCAGAGTTTAATCCAGTGGATCACAAATTGAAATACCAGTTAGTTTTCAGGGACGCCAGGGATACTTGGAAAAATCGGGCTTTCTCTTTTCATTGTAAGCGTTTCGGCCTTCTTGTGCTTCTTCTGTCATATAGTACAGAAGTGTGGCATTTCCTCCTAATTCCTGCAAACCAGTCTGACCATCCACATCGGCATTAAAAGCGGACTTGAGAAGGCGAATCGCCAACGGGGAATGCTGCATAATTCTCTTTGCCCAATCCACGGTTATTTCTTCAAGTTTTTCCAGGGGGATAACGGTATTCACCAGTCCCATACTCAGCGCTTCTTGTGCGGAATACTGTTTGCAAAGGTACCAAATTTCTCTCGCCTTTTTTTGACCTACAATTCTGGCAAGATAGCTTGAACCAAAACCTGCGTCAAATGAACCTACCTTAGGACCAGTTTGCCCAAAAATGGCATTGTCAGCTGCTACGGTTAAATCGCACACCAGATGAAGGATGTGCCCGCCTCCAATGGCATAGCCGGCGACCATGGCAATGACAGGTTTGGGTAGTGTTCGAATCTGCCGCTGGAGGTCGAGAACGTTCAATCTGTCAACTCCTTTTTTATCGGTATAACCAGCATCACCTCTAATACTCTGATCACCACCGGAACAGAATGCTTTTTCGCCTTCACCGGTTAAAATAGCAACACCATTTTTTTTATCCTCTCTGACATCCTCAAACGCTTCCTGCATTTCGATGATGGTTTGGGGGCGGAAGGCATTCCTTTTTTCCGGACGGTTGATAGTTATTTTTGCAATTCCGTCCGCTTTTTCAAATTTGATATCGTCAAATGCACCGGCACTTTTCCATTGTATTGTTGACATGATTTCTCCTGATAGATATGAAATAAAAATTAAACTAATTCTGACAATGAATTTTCAATTGTCTTTCTTACTGTCGATTTGATTTTTTCGTGTAAAATAAAATTTTCCTCTTTTTCAGTTAGAACTTCTATTACTGTTAACTTTTTTGATTTAACGGCTGAACTGTAAACAGATTCAAAATCATCACAACTTTGGACACGTTTGCTTTCAATCCTGAATGATTTAACAATCTTAACAAAACTGAAATTATGAGGTGTATCAAAGAAAGGTGAAAATACATTTTCATGGTTCGAAATAGGCAGAAAGTGAAAAATCCCACCGCCGCCGTTATTAACGATGACAATCACCATCGGCAGATCAAGCTCTTTCAGCAGAAATAAACTGTTCAAATCGTGGATGAATGCAAGATCCCCCATCAATAGTGTTGTCTGCTTTCCCGATCCTTTGCAGAAACCGGCAGCGGAGGAAATGATGCCATCTATTCCGCTGGCACCGCGATTACCTGTTGTTACAATAGGTCCATCTCTTTTTACTGAAAACATATCCACGTCTCTCACCGGCATACTGTTAGAAACAAAAAGCGCATGATTGTCGGGAATTACTTTGGTTATGACTTGAGCAACAAGAGGCTCAGATAGATTATCATTTAAGTTAATTTCACTGCTAATAGTTTTTTCCGTGAGATTGTTTAATTCAATTAGCGAATCCAAATTCTCGTGCCTGTTCGCAGTAATGGTGGCAGACTTAAACTGTTCCACCCAATTTGCAGGTGACATATTTATCCGATGTGTGATTCTGTGGGATGGATCAAGGCGATCAAAATTATTATCTACGAGAAGATAGCTGTTTAGCTTACATTGATCAATAAATTGCAAAATCCTTTTGGAGGTGATTCTGCCACCGAATTGTAGTATTATATCTGGTGCCAAAAGTTCTCCGATTTCTGAATGAACTAACATATGGTCAAGACAGTGAAGATGGTTTTTCTCATAGAGCATACACAACCCAGAAATAACATCACAATATATTGGCCATTCTAACAATTGGGACAATTCAACAACCGCCTCTCTATCCTTACCTGACTTAAGTGAGCCAACGATAATTAATCCGTACTTAGCACTTTTTATCCATTTATCCAATTTTCCATTTACCCAATTTCTCCTAGAAACTGTATAATTTGTGAACGACACATTGGAATCTTCCCAATTATCCAATCCATTCAGGCAGCTTTTATCCCAGGGAATTTCCACCGGTTCAAGCGGTTTGCGATACATGCAGTTCACCTGAACAGGTCCGCCATCTTCAACTGCCTTTGCAAATGCCTGATCCATGGTTGTCAGAACCATTCTTGCCGGAATGGTATCATCCGGCACAGGAAAATCAAACTGCCACCGCAGATAATTACCAAATAGGTGAATCTGATCAATAGACTGATTGGCGCCGGTTGACCGCAGTTCTGGTGGCCGATCAGCTGATAAAATAATCATAGGAATATGATTTACTGAAGATTCCACAACAGCGGGTGTCAAATTGGCAACAGCAGTCCCGGAAGTCGTAATTACACAAGCCGGAGATTCGGACCCTTTTGCAATCCCTAGTGCATGAAATCCGGCTGATCTTTCATCATAACAAATGGTAACTTCCGCCTTAGGATTTTCAGCAGCAGCAATGACCAATGGAGTGGATCGTGAACCGGGAGATATAATAAAATGTTTTACGCCAAGACGAATTAATTCTTCAATAATTAAGTAGCCCCATAAGGCGCTGATGTTTCGCTGGTTCCTCATGAGGATAAATCCAGAATATTGGAAAAAGACTGCATTTTGAATTCAGTTTCTTGCCATTCAGCAAGTGGGTTTGAGCCGTTGACAATTCCCGAGCCAGCGTATAGCGTTAAGATTGAGCCGTTAACCAACGCTGAACGAAGGCCAACAGAAACTTCTGTTATATCTTTCCCAAAGCAACCGACAATTCCCGCATACAACCCACGGTCAAATTCTTCATATTGCCGAATTCTTTCGAGTGATTTGTCTGTGGGATACCCACAAACTGCAGGAGTGGGGTGGAGTGTTTTTAATATATCGCTGTCTGTAACCCCCGGAAACAATTCCCCTTTAATTCCGGTCTGCAAATGCTGGACTTTGCCAAGACGGCGGATGGATCGGTCTTTATCAAATTGAAGGTCTCTACATAATTTGGAAAGTTTTTCGGTAATTCTTTGAGTGACAATTTCCTGCTCAAAACATTCTTTCCCGCTTTTCAGTAATTCATCTGCAAAAGCATCATCTTCCTGCTTGGTTTTCCCCCGAGGGCATGTTCCTGCCAGCGCTTCACTTCTTACATGGCGGTGATTCCGGCGAAAAAGCTGTTCAGGTGAGGCACCGATAAAAGCGAGATGGTCATCAAGCTGAATACAGAAGTGATAAGTATGCGTATTGCTCTCATCAAGATTGATGGTTAAATCGACGGCATCCAATTTACAATCGGCACTTTTTGAAAGTGTACGGGCGAGAACAGCTTTTTCAAATTCATGATGGGAAATAAACTCAAGCAACTTTTCAACGGAAGATTGCCATTGTTCAAATGAGGGATTTAAGTTAGTTCCGTTGAAGGTAGGAAGTTGCACTGACAATTTTGCTACATCTGATTTGAGTCGGTCAATTTCAATTCTTGCTTTTTGAATCTTCTCATAATATTTCTCTCCCTGTCCAACAACATTACAGGCGAGAATTGTTTTCCCTTTCTCTTTTCTCAGCTCAAACAACGGAAGATAATAATTCCACCGCCCAAATGACTCCCAATTTTCAGATAATTCACTTTCAGAATTAAACCGTCCTGTCCCAATATAAAATAAATTTTTCGTGCTGTCTGTTGATTCCCCATTAAAATCAAAAGAATGAAAAGTGGAAGTCGGTTCTTCACATGTTTTACACTCGGCTAAACCAACACCTGCGAAAATCAATTCATTTCGCCTATCCCTCCAGTAGAACCGCTTTTTAAATTTTTGCGCCTTAAGCCAGTGAATAGGGGATATGTCATCAACCTCAACTTCAAACCGATGAACGTTTCCCCTTTTTAAAAAACCATTATCACCATAAAACTCAATCGATTCGTCAAGTCTTGTTTTAAGAGTCTCTATACCTTCCGAGAAAGTTAACGGTTCAGCATTTTCCCGAATTTCTGTGATAAAAATTTCTTGATTCATACCTTCATAATTCCATTTTTAATAAATCCCATTGTTGCTTCAATCCACTGTTTGAGATCCTCTTCTTTACCTTTGTGTAATCCAAGTCCCTGTGCCATATATTCGATGTAATACGCCCTTAACAACTGCTCGAACATGGCATTGAGTAAAAATGCAGTTCTGTTAACATCAAGTTCAGGATTGAGTTCTCCCTTTTGCAGAGACTCCTGCAAGAGTTCAGAAAGAAATTCTCTGCTCTCAGCATGTATCCTTTGAAGGCGTTTCCCTCTGAAGGGGGTATCTCCTGAATAAAGGAGATTAAAATAAATCCGTGTAAGCCGGGGATGTTTATCAATAAAACTGAAACCCGACCGAAGAAATGTCTCAAGGCGTTGAATGATATTTATTTCAGTTGTTTCGTCTCTCACTGGTCTTAAATAATCTTTAACCTTGTCCACTGCCAGAGATGCAAGTCCGTCAAAAAGAGAACTTTTAGTCTTAAAATAGGTGAATAAACTGCCTTTGCTGATGCCGGCGCTCTGAACAATGTTATTCACCGAAGCATTGCTGTAACCTTTCAGTGAAAACTCATCCACTGCAGCACAATAGACTTTTTCTTGCTTTTTTTCATCAAGTAGCGAAAACATGTTTGTTGCTGTACTGACTTGTTCCATAAATTTAGTATGATAAGGCTGACCAATCGGTCATTGACCATGTGGTCAATATAAGAGGAAATCAGTTTTCAAGCAAGTTGAGTGATTAAATATTTTGAATACAGCAATTCAGAAAAATGATAGGTCAGAGGACACCATGGTCTGCAAAAGAATAATACTCATCTCCCGCGATGATAATATGATCCTGAACCTTCACATCAATGGTGTTCATGGCTTCTTTCAGCTTTTTTGTAATGACCATATCATCTTTTGATGGTTGTGGATTCCCGGAAGGATGATTGTGAACAAACACAAGAGCGGCTGCTTTGTTCTTTAATGTTCGATCAACCACCTCCCGAGGATAGACTGCTGATGTGGTGAGCGTTCCTTCAAACAATTCCTCTGTACTCAAAATCTGATTCCTGCCGTTGAGGAAAAGTACCATAAAAACTTCCCTTTTTCTGTCCCGCAGATTAGTTTTGAGGTAATCGAGTACTTCATCAGAAGAAGTAAGAAATTCCATTGATTGAATTCGGTCTTTTAACAGCCGTACAGAAATTGCCTGAGCAATTTTTATTCCGAAAACATTATTATCTCCGATACCCTTTATTTCCTTAAGTGAAGCTTGGTCCGCTTCCAAGACTCCGCTTAATGTACCGAATTTTTTCATTGCTTCTTTTGCTGCACGTTTGCAATCTTTTCTGGGTGTACCTAATGTAAGCAGGAGTTCAATGATCTCATAATCGTGGAACCCATCCAGACCGCTTTTCAGAAATTTGTCGCGGAGTCGCTGCCTGTGTCCTTCTGACTGAAATTTATGCTGAGCCATTTTTTAGGTCAAGAAGTTTATGTTTGAATTCTCTCATTTCCCTCACATTACCCGTTTCAATTTCACCGGAATCCCATTTCAATCGGAAGTCTTCTTCACCATCTCCACCACCCTGTTTTTGATACAACGAAAATAATTCATTTTCTTCTCTCGGTTTATTTTTATGGAGAGTTGCTGTTATTTGATATGCCATATCCTCTAAAACATCTTCAATCACACGTTCCGGTAGCCGTTTTGTCAGCATACTTTGCTCAATCTGCGAAAATCTCATCCCTTTTACAGCATAATCCTGATATGCCTCCCATGCGAATGGTGCCACCTCCTGCACAAATTTTGCCATAGCATCAGCATAAACTCTGATTTCATATTGTGCATGATTTTCAGCCCGTAACCCTATAAAGTGGAGCAGATTGTGCAAATCATTTTTCCAGTACCATTCTGTGTACAGATTCACCGGCAGAATAGCGCGGGCAAGTTCCCTTGCAATCCCAGCTTCATTTAATTCTGAATACATTTCAAAAGAACGCTCAGAAATTTCACCAAAATATTTCTGAATCTTATCTTTCAGTTCTTTTGGAACCTCACCAGATCGGCCCTGTTTGTTTAGGGTGCTTTGAAACTGTATATGTTCAGGATCAGGGTAGTAGAATTCATCCCTTGCTTCAGAATAACGAAGAGAATATTCATTAATGTTTGCGGTACGGTGCCTGACCCACTGCCGAGCCACAAAGATGGGCATTTTGGCGTGAAACTTAAATTCCACCATTTCAAATGGAGTCGTGTGTCGGTGACGCATAAGGTATCGAATGAGACCTCTATCCTGAGAAACTTTACTTGTCCCTTTTCCATAGCTGACTCTTGCTGCCTGGACAATAGCATCATCTCCGCCCATACTGTCAACAAGCCTGACGAATCCTTTATCCAGACATGGGATAGCTCCTTCAGGATATTTGATATTATCACTCATTTCAAAGAATGGTTCGAAAAAATGTTTAAAACTTTGCCAACTGCATCAGGGTGCCCAGCAATAATTCCGGGTAAAATCAGCGTATCTTTTTTGTTATATTTTATAGTCTCGCCTTTAATGTTTAAAAGTACTCCTCCTGCACCTTCAATGATACAATGGCCTGCACAAATGTCCCACTCATTTTTGGGTCTAAGGGAAACAAATATATCTGCTTTCCCCGCTGAAATCAATCCCAGTTTGTAAGCAACACTTCCGATGGCTCGGAGTTCCTTAAACTTATCGCTGTAAGGAGACCACAATCCTTTTTTCGTTTCAGAACGACTGTTCAAAATGACCATACTTTTTGGACCGTCCAAGGAAGTGCACTCAATCGGTTCATCATTTAACCATGATCCCATCCTTCTGATTGATGAAAATAGTTCTTTGGTAACAGGATTGTAAAGAATTCCGATATGTGGCCTTTGATCAATTACCATTGCAATACTGACAACAAAATTTGGTACCCCCTCAATAAATTCTTTCGTTCCATCAAGTGGATCTACAATCCAAACCCGGTCTTTGTCGAGTCTTTCTGGTGAATCGACAGTTTCTTCTGAAAACCAGCCGTCATCGGGAAATTCACAGTTGATAATTTCTTTAAGATAATCGTTGGCTGCATTATCCGCGGTTGTCACAGGGTTGTGGCTGGTATAAAATTTTGTTTGACCTTTATCCCGAACCTCATAATCACTTTTGTAATATTTGAGTATTATTTCACCAGCTGCAACAGCGGCATTTTTCGCAATACTTAATTCGTGTTTCATCTGACTATTTTATAACAAATCAAATTATGTAAAGATCTGGAACTACATCCCAATAAAATTTTAATACACTTCTTTTCTCATTTCTCATGTGAGAACATCTGCATAATATACTTCCCATACCAGACAATAGACAAAAAAGAAATTCCTTGAGCAGGCCGTAAAAGGGGTGTACCTTTAATATTGGCTTTTTGGAATTAAGCGAGGATAAAATAGGATTAATTCTGTCAGTCGTAATCGAAATTTAAAGATTTTATCAATTTTTATAATCCCTCCTCAATTCCCGCCACTTACAGAGCAACATTGTTAAAGCAATATTTAAATAATGCTTTGCGTATGTTCGTGTTTTAAGATAAAAAAAGGATCAATTCCTGCAGTGAGGTACGCCTTTTGCAAGAACAGATAAAATGTTAAAGATTTAGCTATATTAGGTAAAAGGACTTTATTTCATGGAAAAAGAAATCTATATTAACGAATCAGTAAGCGAGAGACGGATTGCAATTGTTGAAGATGGTTCTCTGGTAGAATTCTATATAGAAAAACCTCATCATCAAAGCATGGTGGGAAATATCTACAAAGGGAAAGTTGAAAACGTAATACCCGGTATGCAGGCGGCTTTCGTTGATATAGGTTATGACTTAAATGCATTCCTTCCCTTTTCAGAAATTACCGATCCACAATATCTCATGGATACCTCCACATCAGACAACGGTGACGTTGAATTGTCTGAAAAATCTTCACAAATAAAATATCCCAAAGTAGATTTAAAAACCGGGCAGGATATTGTTGTTCAGGTTATAAAAGAACCTTTCTCCGGGAAAGGTCCAAGAGTTACAACCAATATTGCAATGCCCGGACATTTGGTGGTACTGGTGCCTAATTCTCATTTTATTGGAACATCAAAAAAAATATGGGACAAATATGAGAAAAGACGGCTTAGAAAAATATTCAAAGAATTCCTTCCAAAAGACTTGGGCATTATTGCAAGGACAGAAGCAGAAGGGAAAAGTACCAAACTCATAAAAAAAGATTTTAATTTCTTAAAGAAAAATTGGAAAGCTATTGAAAAGAAAATTAATACTCTTGATGGACCCGTACTAGTACATGAAGATTTAGAAGCTGTTTCTACGGTAATTAGAGATCTGATTACGGCGGACGTAAATAAAATGGTATTTGATTCGAAGAAGTTGTACAGAAGAATTCAAAGCTTTTTACAAAATTTCTCGCCCGATCTGGCTAAAAAGACAGAACTCTATAAAAATAGAATTCCCATGTATGTTAAAACTGGTATTGAAAATGAAATAGATAAATCGATGAGACGGAGAGTATGGCTAAAAATCGGTGGACACCTGATCATCGAACATACCGAAGCAATGGTTGTCGTGGATGTAAACAGTGGAAGATTTGTCGGTAAAGAGGACCATGAGTCAAATTCGTTGAAAATAAATTTGGAAGCAGCCAAAGAAATCGCCAGACAACTAAGGTTAAGAGATATTGGCGGACTTATCATCATCGATTTTATTGATATGCTACAGGAAGAAAATCGAAAAAAAGTATTCATTGAATTAAAGAAAGAGATGAGAAAGGATCGCGCTAAAATGGCAATATCTCCCATCAGCGATTTCGGTTTGCTTGAAATGACCAGAGAAAGAGTCAGAATATCACTTTTGTTTTCAATGAGCGAAGAGTGTCTCACCTGCAGTGGAAGTGGAAGAGTTGCATCAAAAGATTTTGTAATCACCAAAATTGATAACTGGCTGAAAAATTTCCGTCAGAATAACCGTGAATTGAGATTAAAACTTGAACTACACCCATCTATGTCTGAATATTTAATTGAAGAAAAAAAAGAGGTATTGAGAAAATTTATGTGGCATAACTTTATTCACATTGATGTTACTCCGAATGAGTCATTAATGCCTGATGAATTTAGGTTCATTTCCAAAAAACGGGGAAAAGAAATCACAAATGACGTA
>CAYXUG010000024.1:0-29653 GCA_964468655.1 uncultured bacterium
CTTCCGCCGCCAGATTTACAGTCTGGTGCAATTGACCACTCTGCCATCTCCCCAAAATATCATGGGAAGATACAATTCTATCTTTAGTGTTTTTTATGTTCTGTTTCATATTTTTTCTTGCTAACAATAACTTAAAATCAGAAGCTAATTTTATTTTCTATTAGCAATTCTCTTTACTCTACTTACTCTCCTAAGGTTCAAGTCTTACTTAGAAATTTCGGCCTGCTGATCATTCCGACATGCATTAGAGCCGATAGAGGGACTCGAACCCCCAACCTGCTGATTACAAATCAGCTGCTCTTCCAGTTGAGCTATATCGGCATATTGGGGCTCCACCGGCTGAGCTGCGCCGGCGAAAAGGGATATTGCCTATCGGCACATTTTCCATTTCAAAAAATTACAGTCGAATGGTAGTATTAATTTCCATAAACTGTAAAGCTTACCAATTTAGACAGGAAAAAATTAGATGTCAAATATTTTTGTGACTATATTGATAAAAAATTACAACACGATTAATCACCCTTAAATGTTGTTCTTTTTAGTTAATCTTCAATACCACCCCAAATGGCGTATCTTTTAACTGGATTCCCTTCTTACCGAAGTAATCCCTGATTTCATCTGCCCTTCCCCAGTTTTTGTTTTCCCTCGCATCTTTTCGTTCCTGGATGAGCGATTGATCTTCTTTACTTAAAATAACTTTTTCATCAAAAATCACTCCCAAGATTGAATCGAATTTTTTAAGTGCTGCCAACGCAATACTCGCACCTTTAGGAGTCAGTTGATTTTCATCCGCTTTTTTGTTAATCTCACGAATCCATTCAAAAATGACTCCCATCCCCTCTGCTATATTTAAATCGTCATTCATGACAGAAATAAATTTTTCGATTACTTCATTATTATCAAACTCCATATTGTCTGAACCAATGGATTCCATCCGCTGGCGAAAATCCCTTAACCGCTCCACAGAACTGGTAGAAGCGGTGAGTTTCTTGTCTGTGAGATTGATTTTCTGTCTGTAGTGAGTTGTCAGTAAAAAATACCGGATAGTTGACAGGGAAAATCTTTTTTCCACAAGATCATCCAATGTATAAAAATTATCCAGGGATTTGCTCATTTTCGCCCCATCTACGATGAGATGTTCCGAATGAACCCAGTGATTCACAAAGGGTGTACCTGTGCAGCAAACACTTTGGGCAGCTTCATTTTCGTGATGGGGAAAAATTAAATCCACCCCGCCGGTGTGGATATCAAATTCTTTTCCAAGATATTTCATAGACATTGCCGAACATTCAATATGCCATCCGGGTCTACCCTCGCCCCACGGCGATTCCCAGAATATTTTACAATCTTCCTCTTTTCTGCCCTTCCAAAGGGCAAAATCGTTTACACTCAGTTTATCATATTCATCACTTTCAACCCTCTCAGTTTGGGTGAGTTCAGCCATGTCAATTTTTGACAGTTTCCCATAATCTGGATAAGATTCAATTTTAAAAAAGACTGATCCATTGTCAGTTACATAGGCATGTTCCTTGTCCACCAATGACTGGATCAGCTCAATCATTTCCTGAATATGATCAGCCGCTTTAGGGACAACATCAGGCGGTTCAATGCCGAGATTCCGGCAGCCATCCATAAATGCTTCACAATATTTTTCGGTCAACTCTTCACGGGATTTACCCTCATCCCTGCAACGCTGAATAATTTTATCATCCACATCGGTTACATTCATCACATGCTTCACAGTATACCCAGTGAATGTGAGAAACCTTTTTAATACATCAACAAAAATGAACGCTCTGAAATTTCCGATGTGAGGATCATTATAAACCGTAGGTCCGCAGGAGTACATTTTAACTGCATTTTCCGTCTGCGGTTTTAATTCTTCAACTTTTCTTGTGGCGGTGTTGTAGAGATTCAATCCCATTGAATTGTTTTGATTAGTTCGTTTGAGGAACTGGTTCTTTCCGTTTCATGGCACATTTGAGTATCCGGTCAATTAACTCCGGAAAAGAAATATCCATCGCCTTGGCAGCTTTCGGCACAAGACTGGTACTCGTCATTCCCGGGAGCGTGTTCACCTCCAAACAGAAAAATTCATCCTTATCCGTCATTCGATAATCCACTCTGGAGTAATCCCTGCAACCCAGCAACTGAAAAATTTTTACCGAAACATCAGCAAGTTGTTTTGCTGTTTTTTCCGGCATTTCCGCAGGACAGACATATTTGGACATTCCGGCTGTGTACTTGCAGGCGTAGTCATAGATTCCGTGGCTTGGTATAATTTCAATCGCAGGCAGCACCTCATTTTCCAGAACCGCCACAGTTATTTCCCTCCCTTTGATATATTCCTCAATCAAAATTTCTGTGTCAAACTGAAAAGCAAGTTTTACTGACTCATCCAAATCATATTCATTTTTCACGATGGTTACACCAACGGTACTCCCCTCCGAGTTGGGCTTGACCACAACAGGATAGGTAAATTTTTCATTTCCCAGTTCAACGTCATCTTTTCCCTTAAGATGAAGCCACTTGGGTGTTTGTATATCATTTTTCCTCATTAATCTTTTGGAGAGATTTTTATCCATAGCCAGCGATGATGATTCAGATCCCGAGCCGGTATAGCAGATACCTAGTTCATCCATCCTTTCCTGCACAATACCTCCCTCACCGTCACCACCATGGAGGGCGTTGAAAACAACATCGACAGATTTGATATCATCCTCCACTTCTGAAAAATCCTTATCATAAGGACATGGAGAAACATCATAACCGAAAGCTTGCAACGCTCTAATAACTTCCATCCCCGTTGTGAGAGATACTTCCCTTTCAGATGAATTACCTCCCATGAGTACTGCTACATTCACTTGCTCCACTCCCGATTCAAAATAAATTCCGCACAATCATTTAAAGTGTCACCAATAAATTCAACCGGTTTATTCCCGTATTCCAGTGCAGCTTCTGTTTTAATTCCGTTGCCTGTCCGCACCAACAGAGCAGGAATTCCTGAAGCTATTCCCATTTCAACATCACACATGGAATCACCAATCAGCCATGAATCAGAAAGTGAAATTTCAATGTCCGCTAATGCAGACTCAACAAGCCCCCATCGAGGTTTTCTGCAATTGCATCCCTCGCCAGGGTGATGTGGGCAATAGTAAATCCCAAGAAGCGGTACATTTTTTTGTTTAAACGTATCGCGAATAAATTGATGAATTTCATTCAGTGATTCTATGGGAATAATTCCTCTTGCTACTCCGGATTGATTCGTTGCAATAATAAATTTGTAACCGTTTTCTGCAAGTGTCTGCAGCGGGTTAAATATATTCTTATAAAATTCAAATTGATCCAGTGAGTTTATATAGCCGGGGTCAGGATTCAACGTTCCGTCCCTGTCCAAAAAAATGATTTTCTTATTTGTTACTGTTTCCACTTCTTAAGACATCTCAAGATTTTCTGTCATTTTCGTGCGATTTATCTCTTTAAGTTTCAGAGAACTTTTTAAAAAATAATAAAGACCGATAAGGGTAAACGGCACAAATCCCACAGCATGGTTCAGTATGGAAAATACCTGTGATATTGCCTCCGGTTCTCCAAGAAAATCTGACATAATTAAAACAGATGCAGCGTGGTATGTACCGATAAACCCTGGCGCCGATGGGACTGAAATGACAAGGGTAACTCCAACAAGAATGATTCCTGCATGAATTATTGATAATTCAGACCCTACTGCCATAACGCAGGAATAGGTTATACTCCAATACATCAACCAGAGGATGAGAGAATAAATTCCGATCAAACCTAAACGCGGTGTTTGGCTTAAAGTCACCAATCCTTCTGAAAGTGAATGAAGAAGATTGTTTAATTTCAGTCCAAACCCCGATTGCAGTAAAGATATTGAATCAAGTTTTCCTTTCAGCGATTCCTTTGATTTTGCCAGCCAAATGATCATGATGATTCCAATTCCAATAACGACTGCTAAAATCTGACCTCCTTTTACCAGCCACGGAGGCAAATCAGATATAAAAAACAGAATAACTGTCAAAAGAAGCATTCCCATCATGTCCAACAGTCGTTCAATTAGAATGGTGCCAAAAGCAACGGCTGGCTTCACATTGGAATTTTCGCGGTTCACGGCATAAGCCCGTAAAAATTCACCCAACCTTAACGGAAGAACTGAATTCCCAAAATATCCAATCATGGTTGATCTGTATAGCGGAGAAATTTGCACATGTTGGCTTGGTTCAAGAAGCAATTGCCATCGGACAGCTCGTATCCAAACGCTGACTACCATGAGGATGATACTAAAAATAATCCACGAATAATTCGTTCCCGCCAGTGCACCGGAAAGATCAGATACATCCATATTCCGGAATGCAAGGTAGAGTCCGCCGATGCTAATCAAAATCCCAACGATCGTTTTTTTCATCTATCTGAGGTCTATGATTTCAGTGCCGGTCAATTGAGCTGATTTTATTAGGTCGTCATCGGTTAATTTCGAAATCTGATTCACGGAAATGGTGACCTGAATATCCTCCCCGGCTGATGCAAGAACCCCCACAGGAATCCATGAATTTTCATTCAACGTCAGTTTCAGTTTTTCAAATCCCACCAAAGAGCGATTGGCACATTCCACTTCCAAAATTCCATCATTTCTATTTTCAACTTCAGTCACCACAAAACTGTGAAACCCATTCAATAAAATGGAAAAAATGCTGGATGGATCATTTTTGGAAAAATAGTCAATGATTACCTGATCCGTCTCTACAAGTTTTGTGGTAATCATATCATCCTGAATCAGGACTTCCTGAAACGGTAAAACCAAGTGCAGATAACGATTTCCCAAAAGATGTATTGAACCATCTCCCTGCCAGTTTTCCCCTTGATAAGTGTAGTCCCAAGTCACTTTCATTTCGTACCCGTCTTCGGAAAATAAAACATCCCTGATTTTATCCAATATTTCTTCTTTATTATTTGCGGCAAAGACAGGATAAATACAAGATTGAAAAACAATAATCAGGAAAATTTTATTGATCAGGCGGAACATCATCCAATCCTTCCAGATACAATTCATCCACCAGTACTTCTCTTGCTTTACTCCCAGTAAAGGCACCAACTATCCCTGCCTGTTCCATTTCATCAATCAATCTCGCAGCTCTTGAGTATCCAATCCGGAGTCGCCTTTGTAGCAGTGAAATGGACCCCTGCTGATGGGTAATGACTAATCTTGCTGCTTCATTAAACAATTCATCCTGGCTGCCCATACTTGTGCTAAACGGATCATCTTCATTAATTTTTACTCTCGAACCTTCCAGCACTATTTCGTCCGATTCCGGCTGGTCTGTAATATGTTCGACTATCCGATTTATTTCATCCAGACCAACAAAAGAATTGTGCAGCCGGATTGGATCAGAAGATCCCGGCGGTAAAAATAACATATCTCCTTTTCCCAGGAGTTTTTCAGCACCATTGACGTCAAGAATGGTTCTGGAATCAATTTTCGTTGCCACCTGAAAAGCAATTCTCGCCGGAAAATTTGCTTTAATGACGCCGGTAATCACATTCACGGATGGCCTTTGAGTTGCCACGACCAAATGAATCCCTACTGCTCTCGCCATCTGCGCAAGCCGTGTGATGGGTGTTTCCACTTCCTTAGGTGCTCTAAGCATAAGATCTGCCAATTCATCAATGATGACAACTATATAGGGCATGGGTTCCAATTCTGAATCTTTTTCCGCTTTTTGCTGGTATTCCTCAATGTTTCTTACAACCGCTGAAGCTAGGATGTCATATCTCCTGCCCATCTCCTGTTCAGCGGAACGGAGTGCCAGAACTGCATTTTCCGGTGTTGTAACCACAAATTCGGAGATATCTTCACTGGTAATTAAATGGTGCTTTTGGATAGGAGCGTAACATGCAAGTTCAAGCTTTTTCGGATCAATCATTATAAATCTGACATCTTTTGGTGTAGCTCTTAATAAGATGCTGTTAATGATGGTATTGACACACACAGACTTTCCTGAACCGGTGGTCCCAGCAATGAGCAGATGAGGCAGTTGATTTATTTCGATAGTGTAATTTTCACCATTGGTTGTTTTCCCAAGGGCAATGGTTAATTTGGATTCAGAATTGACATATTTATCAGAATTAACAACGGACCTCAAATGAACTGTAAGTGGCTGCTTATTCGGAATTTCAACACCAACGGTGGACTTACCGGGAATTGGCGCAACAATTCTCACACGCTTTGCCATCATGACTCTGGCAAGGTCATCAGACAACTGAACAAATTTATTCACTCTAACACCTTCTGCTGGTTCAACTTCAAAAAGAGTAATAACCGGTCCGGGTGAGATATTTACAACTTTCCCTTCTACCCCAAATGTCTGCAAGGATTGTACAAGAAAATTGGCTTTCTCTACCAATTCCTCATGGGTAGTGCTGATTTTTATCCCTTCATTCGGCATGTCGAGCAATTCCACTGAAGGAAGCTGGTACTCCCTCCTGGGGGTTTTTTCAATCGTTTCATCAAGATTCACTTCCTCTTCCACTACTTCGGATTCAATGGTAAACTCTGATTCATCTGCATCAATATCCTCCTCCTTGCCAGTTTCAGGTATATTTTGCATATCACCCAAATCGTCCGAAGAATCAAATGGTAATGCTTCCTGACCGCCTTCACTTTCCTCCTTTGTCCCTTCTCCTTGTTCCCCGCTTAAGATTTTCTCCTGTTGACCTGATTCCTGTGTTGTTTCAACTTCCTCCAATCCTGATGTTGAGCTCAAAAACTGTTTGGCTGATTCCTGCTTGTCCTTCAATTTTTTCAAAAGATTCTGGGTGTGTTTTCTTTTTTCACTATCCTGTTTTACATCTTGGTTGATTAAAGATTTCTGTTCACGATACTTCGACCATTTGAGAAACATCTTTTCAAACGGGCCATAATAATTCAGATTAAAATACCCCCTTATCAATACAAGAGCTCCAGCCAGAAGAAATAAAATGAAACCTGCTGTCCCGAGAAAATCGTGGAAAAATTTTGCCAGCAACCCGCCTGTCAATCCTGAATAAAGATACCCGCCATTTTCACTGATGACAGCAGACAATCCTAGGGACATGGAAGCAATGAGGGAAAAACCTAAAGAATAGAGAGATAATTTGATAATTGGTTTCAAGGATTTTCTGCTGAATATTGCCCATCCCCACACGAAACCAAGCACTGGAAAAATGAAGGAAATATAACCAATCCCGTATTTAATCAGCCAATGAGCGACATAAATTCCTGCTATTCCCATACTGTTTTTGATGGCAACATGGGGAGAAATAGATGGTTCTTCTGCAGGATTGTAAAAAATCAAGCTTAATAAAACGAGAAACGACAAGGATAAAATCAGGATTCCTGTTATTTCGATTTTTTTATCTTTTCGTTTTTCCATGATGTTTCAAAATTAAAATTTTTATTTCAAATATGTACCTTGTTTCCAAAAGGGTGTTTTCACGACTTCTGCCATTAGTAGTTTATCTCGAATTTCCAAAGAAATCTTAGTACTCGGTATTGACTTTTTCACATGAACATAACCCAATCCAATTCCATTTTTCATTGATGGGGAGTAACCTCCGCTTGTTACAATCCCCGCCGGTTCGCCATTTGAAAAAATTCTGTAATCTTTTCGTGGAATTCCCCTTTCACGCATCTCAAATCCAATGAGTTTTTTTTCTGTGCCATTTTCCTTAATCTGGAGCAGAGATTCCCTGCCGACAAAATCGCCTTTTTCAAATTTGGTTATCCACCCAAGTCCCGCTTCAAGTGGATTTGTCTTTTCATCAATATCGTTACCATAGAGACAATATTTCATTTCAAGCCGGCATGTGTCTCTGGCGCCAAGTCCCACTGGAACCAATACGTGAGATTTTCCGGTTTCCAGTAAATGGCTCCATAACTTTGGTGCAATTTCATTTTTACAAAAAAGTTCAAAACCAAGTTCTCCGGTATACCCTGTTCTTGCGCACAGGATTTCATCACTACCGTAAACAAGAGCAATATGATGATAAAATGGCAATTGCACAATGGCGTTTTTATCTCCAAAAACTTCCAAAATGATATTTCTTGATTTCGGTCCCTGCACTGCAATTAAAGATGTTTCATCCGAAACATCTCGAATGGATACATCACCCGTAATGTGTTCAATCAGCCAGTTCAAATCTTTTTCTATGTTGGTTGCATTTACCACCAGAAGATAACGGTCATCCATTTGATACAACACACAGTCATCCATAATACCACCGGTTTCATGACACATGGCTGTATATTGCACTTTTCCGGGGTTTAGCAGAGTGACATCATTTGTGGTCATTTTCTGTAAGAATGCGAAGGCATCGCTGCCAATTATTTCAAATTCTCCCATGTGCGAAAGATCAAAGATTCCGGCATTTTCTCTCACCGACTGATGCTCTGCAATAATACTGGAATATTTTACCGGCATTTCAAATCCACCGAAAGGAACCATTTGTCCCCCAAGTTTTACATGCGCCTCATACAGAACAGTTTTTTTTATTTTTTCCTCTTGCAGTACAGCGCTCATGTTCATGTCAGTTTTGTAAGTGCCTTTTTAATGATTTCTTCTACAGTTCCTTCAAAATTATCATCTTTGCTGATCTTGGAAAGGATAGAATAAATATTTTTTCTGCGGTATCCTAATGCTTCCAAAGCACCGGCTGCCTTCTCGAACTCTGCCGGTATGACATCAGAACTCCCGGTAAGCATCTGAAAATCTTCTGTAGTGAAATTTTCTTTCAATTCCACGATAATTCGTTTGGCTGTCTTAGGTCCAATCCCGGGCAAATTGGTGAGTGCTTTAACGTCCCCGGACATGACACGTCTTTTAAATTCATCCGGTGATGCGCCAGAAATAATTCCAATAGCTGTTTTTGGACCGATTTTACTGATAGAAATCAACTGACGAAAAAGTTCTCTTTCCTGCTCTGAGTGAAATCCATACAATTCCAGCAGGTCTTCTTTAACATTCAAATAGGTTAATAGCGAAACCACTTCACCTACTTTTGCTATTCTGTCAAACGTTGTTACCGGAATATGAACATGAAAGGAAAATCCACCTATTTCCACTACAACATAGGTGGGCATTTTAATTTTAAGTAATCCTTTAAGTGATTCTATCATATAATGCTTTATCTGTGGTTATTAATATGACAAATAGCAACAGCGAGTGCATCTGATATATCAAAATTTATATCAATATCAGACAGATTCAGCATTGATTTAATCATATATTGAACCTGTTGTTTTGAGGCAGCGCCATTCCCTGCCACAGACATTTTTACTTTTCTGGGTGAATATTCAAAACTGCCAATTTTGTGATGAGCTGCTGCCAATAAAGTAACTCCTCTTGCCTGACCTAACACAAGGGCAGATTTGGCATTCTTGCTGAAAAATGCTTCTTCAATTGCCATTTCAGTTGGATTTACACTTTTAATAATTGAAACAATATCATTATAAAGATGGGATAAGCGATCAGCTATTTTTTTGTTTGTCGGCGGATTAACCGTACCAAACTTTACTGGAACCAATTTTGATTTTTCACAATCAATAATGCCAAATCCCGTTGACTGGATTCCCGGATCAATGCCTAATATTCTACGCAAATTTAATAAATTCCTAAGGGGAATAATCCTCAATATCAAAATTAGATGAAACACTTTTCACGTCATCATTATCTTCAAGATCTTCCATGAGCTTAAGAATTTTTTGAACATGCTCACCTTCCACTTTAACCGTATTTTGAGGAATCATGGTTATTTCGGCGGATTTTGTGATAACGCCATTTTCAGTCAATGCTTCACATAAATCAACAAAGTTTTGAGGAGAGGACGTTATTTCAAATTCATCTTCTTCCATTAAATCATCACCGCCGCCTTGGAGGACCAACTCCATCAATTTTTCTTCTTCAATACTGTTTTTATCAACAGCAATGAGTCCTTTTTTTTCAAACATCCAAGCCACACACCCGGATTCGCCTAGTTTTCCGCCGTGTTTTGTAATGATATGTCTCAGGTCGGCCACGGTCCTCTTATGATTATCAGTACTGACTTCGATCATTATGGCTACCCCGGAAGGCCCGTATCCCTCGAATAAAATATCTTCATAGTTAACTCCTTCCAGCGAGCCGGTTCCCCTGTCAATGGCACGCTTAATGTTGCCTGCGGGCATATTGGCGTTTTTTGCAGCAAGGATTGCCTGTCTCAATCGCGGATTCGCTTCTTCATCGCCTCCACCCATTCTTGCAGCAATGGTGATTTCCTTAATGAGTTTTGTAAATACTTTTCCCCTTTTGGCATCAAGCACCGCCTTTTTTCGTTTAATTTGAGACCATTTGGAATGACCTGACATGGAAAATCTAACCGATAAAAATTTTAGATACGTTTATTAAATAATTGACTTCCGAGATCCATTGCAGAATTTAGAGAGAAGCGGCGGTTAGAGCAACCGTTTTCCCGACGGAAATTCTACTTACTTTGGACGAATATTGGTTTTTATCGGCGTACGAATTATCCAAGCTGTTTTGTATCCTGCTCCTCTAAGATACTTCCGTTGTTCTTCTGCTTCAAACCGGGAAATAAAATTCCCTACTCGGACTTTGTAATTGGGAGCAAAAAATTCTACAAATACTTCATCAGGGTATTTTTTATTCAACTTCTGAGATATGCTGTCGATTTCTGTATAGTCAGTTGTAGAGAGTACCTGTACTCTGTATCCCATCATCACTGAATCAGGCTCAGCTAATTCATCAAATGCTGGTATTGAATCGTCGGGGGTGATGATGATAGGCATATCAATAGGAGGTTCATTCAGTGTTGAAGGATCAAAACTCTCATCAATTATGATGGTAGATTCTTGCCCGAATAAAAGACTTGAACAAAATATTAACAGAATATAGTTGAATCTACAGAAGTCTAATATTTTCATTTAATATCCAACCTTTTTTCCCACCTATAATTTCGATTTCCAGCCACTCTTGCTGTTGTGATGTAATTTTTGCTTTTGTTCCTTCGTGAATTTCAAAAATGTGAGTGCTCAATTCAAAAGGAGACGAAAAAACATATGCTTCCTCAACCACTATTATTCCTTCAGAATTTCCTGTAATTTCAAAATAAGTGTCCACACTCAACACAACCATTAATCCAGTGAGCAATCCCATGAATGTTAACATTTTCCTCAGACCGACGCTTAAATTATTACCAGTCCACTTTACTGCAGCATAGATTAGTGATAGCAGGAAAAACAGAAGAGTCACCATTGCCAGCCATTGCTGAAAATGAAAATTATTTTTCAATGCACCGTACCATTTAAATAGAAAAAATTCTCCCGGGAATTCGATTCTATCTAAAATCCTCGCATTGGCAACTTTTAAATTATATTTCAGATCCCTGTCCCCCGGGGAAAATTGAAGTCCTTTTTCATACGCCCAAATGGCATCACCCAAACGTCCAAGCTGGTAATAGGTATTCCCCAAATTATGATACAAATTTTTATGAATGAAATTTTGCCTTAGTATGTGCTGATAAATGTTGGCTGCCTGCACATATTCCTGACGTGAATAGAAATCATTGGCTTTGGTGTAAATGGAATCGAGATAACTGAATTGTGCTTGCACCGCTGCGCCAGGAAGCAGGAGAAATAAAAAATTAAAAAATATTCTTTTCATAGAACCAAATCAATTTCTTTTAATAGACTTATTACTTCTTCAGCCATCTCAACTGAATTTTTTTGAGGATCAGTTTCAACATTTGGAGCAAAGCGTATCATTTCACACTGATTTAGAATGGATGTTAATTTTTGGAATACATCATCCCTGAGATTACCATTTAATATTTCTTTAATTTTAAGACCATCAATGTTTGAATAAGGCAGATTTAATTTGCTGCTGAAATAGTGGTAAATAATTGTACTTATTTCACCCTTTTGGTTACTGCTATTAATTTCCTTTAATTGTTTTACCGCTATTTTAAAGGCACCTTTTGACCGTCTGATATCCTCATTCCGGTACATTCGAGACATATAATTTTCAACCACCCTGGAAGAAGCAAACAATAGAACACCAATAATATTTGTTAATATTATCCACGCTGGTATCAGACGGTTCGTTTTTGTTTTAAATCTAACCGGTTCGGTTTTGATATATCGGATATCCTGTTTTAAAAGTGAAATTTCTTCTTTCGTTAATCCGCCCGGATACGTCAGTAACATCTTACTTGGGTTTACATTTAAGGAGATTGATGGTGAAGATGTTTTTTCCCATCTCGATAATTTTGGATTAAAAAATGTCAGTTCTCCTCTGGGCAGAAAAAATTGCCCTTCTTTCCTTGGAATGATTACATATTCAAGCCGCTTCGTTCCTGAAATATCATCTCCGATATTTTTATTGAATGTTGTTTTCGGCTCAAACACTTCCAGCCCTTTGGGAAAAACAAGATCCGGCAATTTAAACAGACTGATATTCCCGGTTCCGCTCAGTTCTACAGTATACATTACCGCTTCATTCACGGAAGTTGTTGTAGAGTCTATTATCGTTATGATTTTAAATTTCCCTGTAGCACCTGTAAAATTCTCCGGTTTACCATTTACCGGTAATTGTTTCACATTAAATGTCAGCGGTTTGGATTCAACAACCACCTGTTGCGTGCGGGTAAAGAAACGGGAGGGTACTTCCACGGCACAATTAACAACCATTGGTTCGAGAGTAAACTGGCCATTATTGGTGGGGAAGAGAGCAATTTTATACAGGGTTGCAACATTATATCGAACGCCATTTACACTCCTTTCTCGAATTGATAACTGTCGTGGTGAATAAAGTTCATCCTGCCAAAAACCTACACCTTTAGGCAACTTTTCAATGGAATATTTGTGGAGATTAGAGCGGGAATAAAGTTTATAATTTACAGTAATCTGTTCACCCACATAGATTTCATCTTTATCAGCAGTTACTTCAAGAAAAATCTTTTCACTCAGATCACCTCCGGAAGATCCTGATTTATTTTGACTTGACCCTGGTCTGCCCTTTGTTACCACAATCAAAATTGGATCTGTTTTATATTTTTCTCCATCCAATTTAACAATCAAAGGCGGGATTTGAAGTGTCCCAGTTTTATTCGGTCGCAGTGTCCAGGATAAACTATAGGAACTGGATACCTTTCCATTGATGATTTGAAAACTGCTTCTTTGAGACGGTCCCGATACTACACTAAAATCCTTTATGGTCGAAACGTCAACTTGAGGATAACTGCTGGTGCCTTCGCCTGAAATTTGAATTGTGATTCTCTCATTCGAACTAATTCTGTTTTCATTCACAGTGGCGATTACATTCACCTTGGCAGACGAAATCCCAACCAGAAAACTTATTCCAATTAAAAATTTCAATTTCACCTTACCAGTCTTTTTCCAGTTTCAGCGATTTTGAACTTTTAAATTTCCGTTTCATCAAATTATTCTCATCTGCCTTTAGTGCGTCAAGAATGGTTTGAGCATCAACCTGAGGTGCGTCCTGTTTTTGTTTTTCACCAGCGTCAGCCATTTGCTTCTGTTTCTGGTCTCCCTCTTGGTCCTGCTGTTCATCTGACCTGGAACCTTGAGACTTTTCCTGATTCTCTTCTGATTCCCGGTTTTGCTGAGAGTTTTGTTGTTCATCCTCATTCTGTTCTTGTTCGTTCGAATTTTCTTCACCCTGGTTCTGTTGCTGCTGCTGCATTTGCTGCAGCATTACTTTTGAAAGTTCATAATTGTACTTTGCATCATAATCCTCAGGATTCAGTTTTAAACTTTCTCTGTAAGCTGCCATTCCTTCCTTAATTTTCCCGGAATTCATGAATGTATTTCCCATATTGTAAAAGGATTTTGATTTAAGAACATTATCCTCACTCCTTAGGACAGAATGAAATTCAGACAGCGCTCTGTCATAATCCTCCATATTAAAAGCTGAACACCCCGCTCCAAACCGGGCTTCCGGTAAATCGGGATGTTTTTGAATAATGGATTCATAATATTCAATATCATTTTTCCCGGTGTCCTTGCCAGTATCCTGAGGAACAACCATTGAAATCAATAGAACCACTATGACAGTTATTTTAAACAAATCTCCCTTTCCACACTTTCTCTTCTTTTTTTCTGCTGGGAATAAACACTTCTACCACGAAAAATAAAAATGCAAAAAAGGTGAAAATTTGAAAACGATCCTCAAATTCAGAATATTCATGAGTCGTAAGCACTTTTTTATCCATAGAATCAATTTCCGATAGGATTTTATCAATTCCGCTTGATCGATTATCAAGCCGAGTATAAATACCAAATCCTGCCATGGCAAGTTCCTGTAACATTCCTTCATTCAGGATTGTTGTTACCAGTTTCCCTTTGGCATCTTTTTTATAATCAACTCTATTTCCCTTATTATCAAAAATTGGGATGAGCGAACCTGCGGGCGTGCCGACCCCGATAGTATGAATGACAAACCCTGATTTCACAGCACTTTCCACAGCTTCCAACGACTTCCCTTCATGGTCTTCTCCATCTGAAATTAAAATCAAAACCTGATGTTTTCCATCATTCTTTGTAAGTGTCGATTCTGCCATGTTTACCACATCGCCAATTGCAGTCCCCTGCACGGATATCATATCTGTGGACACCGCATCCAGAAATAATCTTGCAGCATCATAATCGGTAGAATGGGGGAAATAGTGGTGGTTGGTACCGGCAAACAATATGATACCAATCCTGTCTCCTTTTAATCGGTCAATCAACCTTGCAATTTCATACTTTGATTTTTCCAGCCGGTTTGGTCGGATGTCCTCTGCATTCATACTTTGAGAGATATCCAAAGCCACAATGACATCAACACCTTTTCTTTCAACCTCAGTCAGTTTTGTACCGATCCGTGGCCCGGTACATGCAAATATCAAAAAAATCATTCCACCAATCATTAATCTTTTTTTCGCCACAGATTGGCGATTGCTCAAACGGGAAAATAATCTCTCTCTGATAGATTGACCTCCCCACCATCCCTGTTCCTCTTTTCTTTTCTGACTATTTAACCGAAGATAAATTACAATCAACACCATTACGGCGTAACCAAGGAAAAACAGCGGGTATTGGAAATCAATCATTTATGTTCTCACTCTAAAAATGATGACTTTCAACAGATGTTCAAGAAAACCAAAACATAATGCGGGAATCAAAAACCATGCGTATAATTCACTGTATTCTGTATATTCAGTGACCTCTATCTCTGACCGTTCAAGTTGATCAATCTCCTCATAAATTTTGGTTAACTGTTCTTCATTGGTTGCGCGGAAGTATTGCCCACCAGTTTTTTCGGCAACATCTCTCAAGGTTTCTTCATCCATATCCACATCTACCTGCACATATCTTTTTCCGAAGAACGGGTCATCTACCGGATAGGGTGCCTTTCCCCTTTTACCAACACCAATGGTGTAAATTTTAATACCATAATCTTTTGCAAATCCTGCAGACGTGAGTGGATCCAGTTCACCTTTATTGTTGCTGCCATCTGAAAGAAGTATCATCACCTTACTTTCTGCATCGCTCTTTCGAAGCCGGTTAACACAGTGGGCAATTGCCATCCCAATAGCGGTTCCATCATGTTCCTCATCAATAATGGCTACCTGAGACAGCAAGTTTGATAATACCTGATGATCAACGGTGGAAGGACATTGTATATAACTTTCTCCTGCAAAGATAAGAAGTCCTATTCTGTCGTCATCCCTGTTCTTAATGAATTCCTGTGCTTCCTCTTTTGCTGCCTCAAGCCGGTTCGGCTTAAAATCCTCTGCTTTCATACTGCCGCTGATATCCAGCACAATTACGATATCCACTACATCCCTGAAAGATTCCTTCATATCAAGGATGGCTCTCGGTCTCGCAAGCGCAATCAACAATAGAGTAATAACAACCAAACGAAAAAAGAAAAGAAGTCTTACTTTATTGGTGCCGGAAAGTTGTTTTATTTTCTGGAAATTTTGAATGGTGGAAAATTGGATAGTACCCTCATTTCGGTACCCTCGATTAAAATACCACCAGAAAATGATGGGAACGAGTATTCCAAATAAAAGAAACCACGGATTTGCGAATTCCATTCTTGATTAAACTGAAAAATTTTGCTCTATATAATGACTGAGATTTAAAATTGTTTCTTCTGAAAAGAAATTTCCGATTAACTGCAATCCGATAGGCAAATCGGAAGAACTTTTTCCAACAGGAATGTTTATAGCAGGTATACCTGCCAGGTTTATGGGAGTTGTAAAAATATCCGATAAGTACATTTTGAGGGGATCATCGAGATTCTCCCCTAATTTGAATGGAAGGGTAGGCGTGGTGGGTGAAAGGATTACATCCACTTCATTAAAAGAATTGATAAAATCGCATTGAATTAATCTCCGCATCTGCTGTGCTTTTCGATAATAAGCATCATAATATCCGGACGAAAGCACATACGTTCCCAGCATAATCCTTCTTTTGACTTCTTCACCAAATCCGGATGACCTTGTATCTTTGTACATTTCCTCCAATGAATCATCACGTTCACTTAGACCATACCGCACACCGTCATACCGAGCAAGGTTGGAAGATGCTTCAGCCATTGTAAGAATATAATAAACGGCTATATTGTATTTTAAATTAGGTAAATCAATTGAAATGATATCAAATCCTTTACCTTCAAGAAAACCAGTTAACGATTTTAATCTGTCCAAAATTTCCGGCTCGACACCTTTTTCCAAAATACTCCACGGAACACCAATATTTTTCGGAACATCACTTCCCAGCGATTCCACAAATGGAGGCACCTCTTTATCTACAGAAGTGGTCTCATTTTGATCAACTCCCGAAATGACTTCTGTGAGAAGCGCTAAATCATGGGTTGTGTTTGCAAACGGTCCAATCTGGTCGAAAGATGAAGCGAAAGCAACCAAACCGTACCGGGATACTCTGCCATACGTTGGTTTCAACCCATACACTCCGCAAAAAGCGGCGGGCTGGCGGATTGAACCCCCTGTATCTGAACCCAAAGCCATATCCGTCAATCCCAGTGCAACTGAAATGGCTGAACCGCCGCTGGACCCTCCTGGGACCAATTCGCTGTCAACAGGATTTTTAGCATGACCGAACACAGAATGTTCATTTGATGATCCCATGGCAAACTCATCGTGATTCGTTTTTCCTACAACAACACCTCCTTCACTCAGAATTCGTTCAACAACCGTTGCATTATAGGGAGAAGTATAGTCTTTCAATATGTTGGAGGTACATGTGAGAGGCCACCCTTTAACAGCAATATTATCTTTTACTGCAATCGTTTTTCCCTTCAATTTACCGGTTTCAACCTTTTCATTATCACAGAGCGCTTCCTTCGAAGAAAAAATAATCGAATTATAATCAGCTTTTTCATTCATCTGTTTTTGAAAAGCTTGGAGTGTGTCTTTTATTGCGGGCATGAGATCACTGATTAATTTTCGGTGTTACTTTTGTCCTCTTCTTTTTTCTCAACGTCATCTGCCGCTTCATCCAGTTCTTTTTCTACTCCCTCCACAGCACCTTTAAATTCACGAATCCCTTTGCCAAGTCCTCGGGCAAGTTCAGGCAATCGTTTAGCTCCAAAAAGAAGTAATACAACCAAAAGAATCAAAAATACTTCCCATCCTCCAATACTTCCGATAAGGACTGGTATATTTAATAGATTCATCATAATTCCTCCATTATTAATTAACGAAAATATCTCAACAAATAGTAAGCGGTTCCTAACCCTAATAGTCCCGCAAAATTCAGTTTAATTTTTAGTCCCAGGATTAATGCAATGATTCCCAAATCGAGTGAAACCGCATCCTCCCCGCCAAAAAGTCCTCCCAAAGAGAATTCAGCGCTTTGCAGGAAAAATTGTCTTACTACCCCATCCGGCAGCATATACCCTAAAATCTCGCCTAAATACGACCCTGCCATTGCGCCAACAAACAAAACGAGGATTAGCATTTTAACAGATCTGTTATCCATTTATGTTACCTTTTTAATTCGCATTATTTATTAACCAGCCGAATATTAGTCGTTCGGTATTTACCATCCCTGTAATATTTAATTTTCAGTTCGTCCCCTGCTCGTAAATAGCTTTCTTCAATAATTTTCATAATGTCATTTCTGGAGTTGATTATTTCATTATTTACCAAAGCAATAACATCCCCGATTTCTATACCAGCATTTTCAGCGCTGCTCCCTACTTTTACTTCTGTTACAACAACGCCCTGAGCACCCGGCAATTCAAGATAGTCCGCTAAAAAACGATCAACCGTCTGTACACTTAAACCGGTAGTAAAACTTCTGTCAATTTTGCCGTATTTCTTCAACTCCTCAGCGATGGTGCGTGCTCGATTAATGGGAATGGCAAATCCGATTCCGATGGAACCTTCTGACACATTGCCTCCGGTAAAAATAAAAGTGTTTATCCCAACTACTTCTCCTATTGAATTCACGAGAGGTCCGCCACTGTTTCCCTTGTTGATAGCCGCATCAGTCTGAATCATTTCCTGATAAATTCTACCGGAGTACTCCTTGCCAAAATCAAGACCAGTTGCGCTTACTATGCCTATGGTTGCTGTGGGTTGTTTGCTTACGTCAAAAAGTCCAAAGGGATTTCCTATAGCGATGGCCCATTCCCCTATTATGATATCATCAGAATCTCCGAATTTAGCGTAAGGGAGATTTTTATCCTCAATTTTTAAGACTGCAATATCGGTCTCTTTGTCCATCCCAATGACTTCACTTATATATTCTAAACCTCCGGGAAGTGTTACAATAATTTCGTCTGCACCTTCAATGACATGTTCATTTGTAATAATATACCCATCAGGACTGATAACAACTCCCGATCCGAGACTTTTAACTTTATGTTTAAAGAAATCTTCAGGAAACCAGAATTCAAAAAAAGGATCATTGAAAAAAGGTGACGGCCGGTACTGCCTGATTTGTGTAATGTTAATGCTTGCCACAGCAGGACCTACTTCTTCAATAGCTCTCGTAATGGCGTTTTGGCGGGAATCGGTTACGGATGATAATCGGTCGGAACCGCAGCTGACGGAAATTGTCCCTCCCAGTAATAATTGGAAAAAGACGGTTTTATTTAATTTGTACACCAAATTATTCATAATCAATACGTTCCAAAAATAAACCGTGAGGAGGCGCTTTGTACACTCGCGCTTCCCGATTGGGATTCTCAATCAAGGACTTAAATTGATTTATTTCCAGTTTGCCTCTTGCAACCTCCATCATGGTGCCCACAAGGTATCTAACCATGTGATGAAGAAATCTGTTCGCTTCTGTGATGTAAATTAAAATACCATCCCTTTGACACCACTTTGATTTGAATACCGTACACAATCTGTGAGGTTTTGAATCTGAATTTTTACAGTAAGATGTAAAGTCATGTTCTCCCATTACGATTTCAGAACAATTATTTAGGGACTCGATAGAAACATTAAAAGGAATTTGCCAGCAATAGTGCCGGTTGTGGACTGAATTTTTCAATGAGCATCTGTAGGAATATGTTCTTTTCACCGCAGAAAACCGTGAATGAAAATCATCAAGAACAATTTGACAATCAAGTATTTTGATGTCACTGGCCAGGTTGGCGTTAAGCGCATTCTGCAACTTTGTGCAATCCCACTGTTTTTCCAGATTAAAATTAGCAACCTGCCCCTTTGCATGCACACCGGAATCAGTTCTGCCGGCGCCGTGGACACGGATGAGTTCCCCGTTCCCTAGCTTTGACAGCGATTTTTCTATTTCCCCCTGACAAGTAATCCCCGATGGCTGTAGCTGCCAGCCGGAATATTTACCTCCATCGTACTCCACTGTGATTTTATAGTTAGGCAAGTGAGGAAAACCCCCCAATAAATAAAAAGAGGGAAATGACAAAAAACAAATCGTATGAAGTAAAGTAAACAGGGTTCGCTAAACTTCTTGGTATATGATTCCCATACCCCCGAATTCGCATTGATTTTTCAAGTATATCTGCTCTGCGTAAACAATTTAATATCAATCCGGGGAGTATTTTTGCTTTGGATTTGGCAGATTCAATAATCGATTTTGAAGTTGGAATTCCCAGCATTTTTGAAACTTCCAACCGAAGTTTTACTTCCTGGGTGAACGTAGGGAAAAACCTCAATATTAATGATGTAAGCTGAAAAAAATCTTCTACTTTTCGTGATTTTATTCCCGTCTTTAACCACATCGTTCTGAATGCGTCTATTAATTTATCGCTGTTGATAAACGAAAGTACCAAAGATAATGTTACCATCATTAAGAATAACCGAAATATGGAGAGTCCAATTGTTGGTAGGATTTGAGATAGTTCTTTGTGGGTTAGGAATATTGTAAAAATTACATAGATTCCAAACATGAAGAATAAATAAAAAAAATAACTCTTTAACCTCAAAAATGTATTCTTAAACCCATCTGGTTGAATAAACATCCCAAGAAATAGAACCAAAGAAAGCCAGAAAAATTGAAGCTGACTTTCAGCAAGAAATATTAAAGAGGTTAAGACAACACCGGCAAGTAAAAGAATAATTGGATTTGTTTTTTTAGGCAGCACGGCTAAAAATTCCAGGAAAATTTTATGGATATGCTTTCATTTTGGAAGTCAACATCCGGAGACAGACTTATGTTTTTCTCTGCTTTATTTACCCTAAATAGATAGGCAGCATCAATCATTGAAAGAAGCCGGTTCAATACCATTCCCCCAATGGTAAAGTTGATTATTTTTTTTGCCCTGTCACGTTTTATCCGTGTGTTCCTGAATTTTTTCCTGCTTGAGGTGGAATCCCATTTCCAATAATAATTAATACTCATTGGATCCGAAGAATCTATTATGTACAAAGCATCAGTCTGTCTTTCTCTCTGCCTATCTTCATTATAATCGTAGATTGAATCATAATTTCCGATATCAACGAAAAATTGGTCATCTTTTCTGAATAGATCAATACCTGCATGAGTGGCTGCCAGCGATTTAAAATGCAGTTCTGAAGTATTTCTGATATAAAGATTCTCTATTAAGAAAAGCCACAATACCGCATCGGTAACGAAAAAAAACTTCCCGTTTTTGGGCTTGTCCAGGTAAAATTCACCCAATCCCGGAATCACCATTGATTTTGCCATGTACCCGATAGGAGAATCAAATGTTTCAGAAGCTGCCTCGGATTGCGGGAAACAAGGCGAGCATAAACAAAGAACCACCGCAAACAAAATAAGTTTTATTATCTTTCTCTTCTCCATAGCCAAAATGTCATCATAATTGAAGTTATGATACAAATGATTGCAAAAACATCTCCAAATTTACCATAGAAAGTTAAGGATGTCCGTGGAATAATTCCTGCCGAAACAACACCATTTTCACCCAAACCCATTTTTGACTGGATTCTGCCTGCACGGTCATAAATCATTGAAATGCCTGTATTCGCACATCTAACGACCGGGATTCTCTGTTCAATGGCTCTAAGGCGGGATAACGCCGCATGCTGGAACGGCTCTGAACTGTTCCCGAACCAGCCATCATTGGCAATCACAATAAGATATTCCGCACCTCGTAATACAAATTCCCGGATCAACTGGGGAAAGGCAGACTCAAAACAAATGACAGTAGAAAATGAAATTGAATCCACATCAAAAATGGAGTAAGTTTCTCCATGATCATAGTTGCCAACTCCTACATTAAATTTATCAAGCAGATTAAAGAAATTTGAGAATGGGACATATTCTCCGAAGGGAGTCAATTTAATTTTATCATATTTTGTGACTACCCTTTCCGGCGTTATCAAAATTGCACTGTTATAGACTTTCCTTCTTGTCTCGGTATATTCCCAATCAATAATTCCGGAAAGAAGCGGTATTTGTGTCAACTCCACATTTTTATAGACCTGATTAAACCGGAATTTGTTTTTCAATAAATAAGCCGGAGTGGCACATTCCGGCCAGATGATTAAATCCGGATTTGTTTCAGCCGCTTCCATAAAAAGTGAATCGAGATGATCAAATACCCAGTTTCTGTTGTTTGGATCCCACTTTTGATGAGGACCCACATCGGGCTGAACCGCAGCAATATGAATTAAATTTTGATTTTTATCCTCACTATCCAATAAAAATATCCTGCCATATCCATACAACCACGGCAGGACTAAAGTAAGAATCAGCCACACTCGAATAAGCCGACTGAATCCTGTTGGACTAGTAATCATTTTAAAAACGAGGATATTCACTGTTATCAGCCAAAATGAAAGTCCATATATTCCGGTAAATTCCGCCAGTTGAATGACAGGCAGAAAATCAGTTTGTGTTGTTGCGAGAGATATCCAAGGGAATCCAAGAGAGCCGAATGAAATGATGTATTCCATCGCTGTCCATAAAAAAGGTAGAATAATATATCCTTTCCCGGTTTTGACATGAATCTTTCCGGTTACATACCCCAATACAAGCCAGAATAATGAAAGATAAAAAACGCCTCCTAACATAGATAAGAAGACAAAAATTAATTTTTCTCCGGAATTGAATGCCATCCAATACAATACAATTAGATTGGAAACCACACCACTAACAAAAAAATATTTACCGCAACTTCCTGGAGAATTACGATCAATCAAAATAAGAAGAGGAACGAATCCCACCCAGACCAAAAATCCAAGTTTTGTTGGAGGGTAGGATAATCCTATAAGGAGTCCTGACACTACTGCCAATTTCCAATTGTTCAGTTGTTTGATTCGGTTAATCATTTTTTTGATTAGCATCTAAGTATGACTGCAGAATGATTGACGCAGAAACCATATCAACAGCCCCTTTGTTACGTGATGATTTAATTCCCTGTTCCTGTAAAATTCTGGAAGATTGCACCGATGTTAATCTTTCATCCACTGGTATTACGTTTATATTCAGCTGTTTTCTGAGATTTTCAATGAATTTATCAACTTCTTCTGTCTGCCGTGTCATCTGTCCCTTCATACCGATGGGATAACCGACCACCAGTTCACTCACTTCAAAATCGGCAATGATTTCTTTTAAATTATTAAGCAATTCAGGAAGCGATTTATAGGAAATAAACTTTAAAGGGGAAGCAATCGTTCTTGTAACATCGGAGAGTGCAAGACCAACGCGCCTTGAGCCAAAATCAATTCCAAGAATACGGCTCATTCGATTATGAGTTGATAAATAAGTTAAAGTGGTTTTTTTAATTCTTTTTTTAGAAGCATTCCGGGTTTGAAATGAGTCTTTTTGTGGGGTGGTACATAGATAACTTCATTTGTTCTGGGATTTCTTGCTTTCGGTTTCGCTTTTGTCGGTTTTACCAAAAGAGTCCCGAAATTCCTGATTTCAATTCTAATATTTTTGTAATCGTCTGAAAGAATTTCTCTCATAACACTAAAAGATTCAGATAAAACTTTGTGAGCAAGATTATGCGGAAGGTCTAAATTTTCCGCGACTTGTCTGGAAATGTCTCTTTTGGTATAGGATTTAACACTCATTTTAAGTTGCCCTTTCAGCAAAAACGGTTCCCGGAATTTCACTAATTTTTTTAAGTACAATATTCAACCGGCGGAGATTTGGAACTGATACAACCAACATGCACGTACCTAACCCCTCATCAACTTTAATATCTACACTTGTTATATTTATGTTCAACTTGGAGATTGCTTCCGTAATATCCTTCAAGTATCCTTTTCTGTCCTCAGCAATGACTTTAATTCTTACGATAAATTCATCCTTCTTGCTAACATTCCATTCAGTTTCAATAAACCGCCCGGTTTCCTCATTCATGATAGGAAGACTTCCGCACTCCACACGATGGAGAGTGATGCCTCTTCCTCTTGTTATAAATCCAATGATGGGATCTCCCGGAATAGGATTGCAGCATTTTCCGAATTGCATCATTACATTATCTATCCCGTGGACTGTGACTCCCTGAGCAGTTCCTCTTGCGCGTTTTAAAAAGGATTCTTCCTTTACTTGTTCCGTAGGATAATCCGGTTCATCCTTAATCGTTTGCGGCAATATTCTTTTTAACACTTCCCGGATGGTTATTCTGCCGCTTCCAAGATGAATAAGAAATTCATCCTCCGTTGAATATCCCAGTTTTTCGATATTGCTCCAGATATCCTTTTTTAATTTGGTCATCTTCAGCTTTCGAAGTGTTTTATCCAAAATTTCTTTTCCCAATTGTTTGCTCTCATCATTTGCCTGTATTTTTAAGAATCGATTAATCGCCGTCCTTGCTTTACTTGTGGTGGCAAATTTCAACCATGATTGATTGGGGTATTGCGAATCGGAAGATATAATTTCTACAGTCTGCCCACTCTTTAATTTGGTGTTTATTGGAACAATTTTACCATCTATCTTAGCGCCCAAACAATGCAGTCCGACTTCTGTATGAACGGAAAAAGCAAAATCAATTGAGGTAGAATCTTTTGGCAGTTGAATCAAATCACCTTTTGGCGTGAAGACAAAGACTTCATCTTGAAAAAGATCAATCTGGAGCAAATTCATGAATTCCCGGGGGTCCGCCGATTCATCGCGTAAGATAGCAATCAAATCCCGCAGCCACTTTATATGCCTGTCCAAGTCACCTTCACTTCCACGGGCTTCTTTATATTTCCAGTGGGCGGCAACACCAATTTCTGCAGTTCGATCCATTTCGGCTGTTCTTATCTGGATTTCAACCATTTTTCCCGATGGACCGACTACTGTTGTATGCAATGACTGGTAACCGTTTATCTTTGGAGTAGCAATAAAATCCTTGAATCTTTCATGGACAGGTTTGTAAAGCTGGTGAACATATCCCAAAACAGTATAGCATTCAGTCACATCATCTACAATAATTCTGATTGCAAGTATATCATAGATTTCATCCAAAGGTTTATTTCTCTTTTCCAATTTCCCATGAATGGATGAAATTGATTTTGTCCTGCTTTCAATTTTCGATTCTATTTTCCTCGACTCTAATTCGCGTTGGATGGGAGTTATAATTTCATTGATATATTTGTTTCTCTCGGTTAGGGTTGATCTGAGTTTTTTTGCAATACTCTTGTAGGAATCAGGTTCGAGCGTTTTAAATACGAGATCCTCCAATTCTGATTTCACCTTATACATTCCCAGTCTGTGAGCAAGGGGTGAATAAACATTTCCGGTTTCCTGGGCAATTCTTCTCTGCTTCAGCAGCGGAAGATATTGAATCGTTTTCATATTGTGAAGCCGGTCAGCGAATTTGATAATAATCACTCTGATATCCTTCGCCATGGATAAAAGCATTTTCATAATGTTTTCTGCCTGCTTTTGCTGCCTGCTCTGAAATTGAACACCACCCAGTTTTGTCACACCGTCAACCAAATAGGCAACATCGTCACCGAACAGTTTTTTAATATCTGTATAGGTAGCATCGGTATCTTCTAAACAGTCATGGAGAACACCACCCATGATCGTATTCAAATCCATTTGCCAGTTTGCAAGAGAAAAAGCGACCGCATAACAGTGTTCAAAATACGGTTTTCCTGAAACCCGTTTCTGCCCTTTATGACGCTCCCTGCTGTATTCAAATGCTTTCCACAGTAATTCTATATCTTCATCCTGGAATTTCTTTTCATTTTTTTCCAGCATGTCAGTCAGCTGAAGAAAGTCTCTCGAAAATTTACCTTTCAGAGAAGGGATGAGTGAATTTAAATAGGACAAGTCCATCAGAAAGGCACTTCCGTTTCCAGATCTTCATAAAGAGTGGCATTCTCAAATCTAGCGTACCGATCGACAAATATAATGTCCCTCGAACCGGTGGGACCATTACGCTGTTTTGCAATAATAATTTGAGCTTTTCCTCTATCTTCTTCATCTTCAGTATAAATAAACTTTCTGAATAAAAACATGACAAGGTCAGCATCCTGCTCAATAGCGCCGCTTTCCCGAAGATCGGAAAGGAGCGGTTTTTTGTCGCTTCTACTTTCCACAGCCCTTGATAGCTGGGAAACACACACTACGGGAACATCCAACTCCTTGGCAAGGGCTTTTAAAGAACGGGAAATTTGGGATATCTCCTGCTGCCTGCTTTCCACAGATCGAGGTCCCGTCATGAGCTGAATATAATCCACAATAAACATGCTGATATTGTGTTCAGATTTTAGTCTTCTTGCCTTTGCCCTCAATTCGGTCACATTCATTGCCGGTGTGTCATCAAGATAAATAGGCGCTTCTGCCAGTTTTCCTACTGACAAAGACAGTTGTTTCCATTGTTGCTTCGGCAGTTTTCCTGTACGGACTAAATGACTGTCCACTCTCGCTTCTGCACAAAGCAACCGCATGGCAAGTTGATGATTAGACATCTCCAGACTGAAAATGCCCACCGGTTCATTATAATCAAGAGCTGCATTTCGGGCAATTGTTAAGGATAGAGCAGTCTTTCCCATTCCCGGTCTTCCTGCAATGATTACCATATCCCCCTTCTGTAGGCCAGATGTAATTTCATCCACATCAATAAGACCTGTCGGCACTCCCGTAACAGATCCAGGTTTCTGATGAATCCTGTCCAACTCTTCAAACGTTTCCTGCATAACAGGATTCAGGTGCTGAAATGATCCTTTCATACGGTGCTGCGCTATGGCAAATATTTTCCTCTCTGCCTCATCGATTATATCATCAACAGGCATTGTATCAACGAAGGCGCTTTTTGTCAATTCAGCTGAAATATCAATTAAATTTCTTAAATTACTTTTCTCCAATACAATCCGTGCATAGTGGTCCACATTCGCTGTTGTGGGAACACTGCTCATTAGTCCCGTGAGGTAATATGAACCGCCCGCAGTTTCCAATAATTTATTTTTCTTCAGCCGATCGGTTAAGGACACCACATCAATGGGTTCACCCTCATTAAACAGATCCACCATTGTTGAAAATATTTTTACATGACTGTCTTTATAAAAAGCATCTGATTTTAATATTTCCAATACTCTGCTTACTGCCACTTTGGATGATAACATAGAGCCAAGCACTGCTTGTTCAGCTTCAATTGCTTGGGGTTGAACTTTTAAATTCAGATTTTCAGAATTATCAGGCATCTTTATTACCGGTAATCATTTTTCTAATCCATTTAAAGTCTTCCCAAGCTGGGGGTTTAAATCCGGGATTTCTCAATAGTGCGGCAGGATGATATGTTACCACAAGGTCGTATTGTCTCCACTTCCACATTTTTGATCTCAATTGACCGATGGGAGTTTTTACATTCAACAGGGCGTGAGCCGCAATTCTACCTAATGCAACTATTAATTTGGGGTCCACCATCTGAATTTGCGTTTCAAGATAATGAAAACATGCATCAATTTCCTCCTGTTGCGGATTTCTGTTTTCCGGTGGTCTGCATTTCACCATGTTGCAAATATACACTTCATCCCGTGTCATTTGAATTGCTGCGAGAATTTTATCCAGCAAATGTCCGGCTCTTCCAACAAAGGGTTCCCCTTTTAAATCTTCTTCCTGCCCTGGGCCTTCTCCTACAAATAGCAAATCCGAATTGCTGTTTCCCACTCCAAAAACAAATTTTGTCCTGTTTTGGCTGAGCGGACATTTCTGACAATTGCAGATTGCACTTTCAAATTCCACCAAAGACGACCACTCATTCTCAATTTGGAAAATCGACTTATCAATGTACAGATTTTCACCATAGAGTTCTGCGGCCTGATTAAAATATACCTTTGCAAGATTTTGAGGAGTAGATGGTTCCCTTTCAGACAGTTGATTCCTCATCTTCATCTAAGGGTTTATCGTATTCCCAGCGCAGTTCACTATTAAGAAATTCAATTAAAGCAACTGTCGTTGGTTTATCTTTTTCTTCATAATCCTGTATGTCGGGCTGGACTTCATCGAGCAGTTCCGGCTCCACCATCGCAGCATCCATTTCCCGCTCAATAGTTCTATCAGCGATTACCTGTTTTGCGCGAGTTGACATTACAGCAGTCGCTTCGTACAAATCGCTGGTTAACTCTTCTATTTTTCTCAATGGAATTGTGTCAATTGCCATCAGTTATTTCCTCCATTTGATATTCGATTGTTTGAATGACTTGATTAACTGTATTCTCAATTTCTTCATTAATGATAACACAGTCAAATTTATTTTCATATTCCATTTCCATATCCATTCTTTTCAGCCGTTTTTTGATATGGTCCATTGTATCTGATCCTCTTGATTGTAATCTTCTTACCAATTCTTCTTTGCTGGGCGGACTGATAAAAATTGAAAAAGAATTTTCAGGATATGTTTCCATGATGGAAACTCCACCTTTTACGTCCACATCGAGCAGTAAAATTTCGTTATTTTTCAAAACAGTTTCAATGGTTGATCGAGGTGTTCCATACCAATATCCATGAACATTTTCAAATTCAATAAATCCATTGTCACCTTTTATTTTTGAGAATTCCTCTTCAGTTACAAAAGTATAATCATAACCATCCCGCTCATAATGCCGCTGAGGTCTTGTTGTGCATGATACTGAAAACTTCAATTCAGGTCGTTTTTTCTGCAGTTCACGGCAGATGGTAGTTTTCCCCGCACCGGATGGAGCTGATAATATGATTAAATTTTTCATATTATATTTTGTACCTGCTCTCTTATTTTTTCAACTTCATCCTTCATTTTAATCACATCTTCGGTGATTTTCAATTGAGAGGTTTTCGACGAAATGGTATTGATTTCACGGTAGATTTCCTGCAGTATAAAATTCATTTTCTTCCCAACGGGCTCATTCTCATCCAATGCAGATGCTAGCTGCTGCATGTGACTTCTGCACCGAACGCACTCCTCAATTATGTCCATTTTTTCTGATAAGACCGCCGCTTCCTGCAAAATCCTGGATTCTTCCACTTTATGATTTTCCATTAAAGATACAATTTTACTTCGGTATTCGGTAAAAATATTTTGGGATGACTGCTTGTGCAATTTTTCAATTCTTCCGAGGGAAGCCGATAAACTTTTAATTCTCTTTTTCAAATCTTTACTGATTGCTTTTCCTTCATCATTTCTCATTTTAATCAATTGAGTCAATGCCTGATTCACTGAATCGAGGATCAATTTTTCGGTAACCTCCGGTTTTTTTCTCGACATGAGCAAACTGTCAAGATTCAATACATCCGCAATATTGATTTCTTTACCGTAATCCTGATTGATGGTTTGAAGAATATTTTCATAAGTTTCGTATTTATCCCTGTCAAATTTAACCTTACCGTTTGCTTGTGAAGAATTAACCTCGATAGAAAATATAATAGTAATCTGACCGCGCTGGCATACCTCTTTAACGCATTTTTGTACTTTTCCTTCAAACGTTGAAAGGTAATGAGGGAGTTTTATGTTGAATTCCAGATAGCGACTATTGAGCGCACGAATCTCAGCCGAAACCATTACATGGTCACATTCCGCCATTCCGGAACCAAAACCTGTCATACTTTTAATCATATTTTCCTCGGATTAAACAAGGCAAATTAGGTGAAATTTCGAGTTCAATCAAGTGTAAATTCCACATAACTTGACACTTGGATAGACATGGTTTACACATTGGTAATTTAAGTTAACTTTTTTAG
>CAYXUG010000025.1:0-29339 GCA_964468655.1 uncultured bacterium
CTAAAAAAGTTAACTTAAATTACCAATGTGTAAACCATGTCTATCCAAGTGTCAGCGTATTTAATACTTTGCCTTGACCCATTCAAAATTTCGTTCTACCTTTAAATGGAATAACAATGAAATGGCTAAACTTAAACAATTCAAGTATCATTTTCCTTTTTGGGGAATATTATTATCCCTCTGCAGTGGGCAGATTCTTAATCCTCCCGAGTTCAGAACCGAAAGAGAAGCAATGATTGAAACTCAGATTGAAGCAAGGGGTGTTAGAGATCCAAACGTACTCAATGCAGTAAAAGATGTCCCCCGCCACCTGTTTGTAGATGAATCACTTTGGTCTGATGCCTATTCGGACGGACCCCTTCCTATCGGTCACGGTCAGACAATCAGTCAACCCTATATCGTTGCTTTTATGACTGAACTCCTTCACCCGGATTCACACCACGTTGTGTTGGAAATTGGGTCAGGTTCCGGTTATCAGGCTGCCGTTTTATCCAGACTGGTTCATCACGTTTACACCATTGAAATTGTTTCCGAACTTGGAATCAAGGCACAAGAAAAAATCAAGCAGTTGGGATATGATAATATTTCTGTGAAAATTGGAGACGGTTATAAGGGATGGCCATCCGAAGCGCCTTTTGACAGAATCATTATTACAGCAGCGCCGGAGAATATACCGCCTAAACTTGTGGAACAGCTCAAGCCCGGCGGAAGGATGGTTCTGCCTGTGGGACCCCGGTGGTTTGGGCAGGAACTTCTCATATTAGACAAGGATTCAACCGGCAGCACAACCACAAAAAAAACAATCCCCGTGCGATTTGTTCCAATGATTCATGGAGAAAATTAAAACCTATTTTTCAGTTCCTGTTTTCCGCCTAACCATTTTCATCATTATATTTACCCTGATCTTGACAGCACAGTTAAAAACACCTGCGCTTATGGCACCTCAATTCCCCAGCTATGCTGAATGGCTCAATACAGACAGAGCTTATTCCATAGATGAATTCAAAGGCAAGTTTGTCATTCTGGATTTCTGGACTTACTGCTGCATCAATTGCATGCATATTCTTCCGGACCTGAAACGGCTGGAGCAAACATTCCCGGAAGAGCTGGTGGTTGTTGGAGTACACACCCCTAAATTTGCCGGTGAAAAGGAAAGTCGTAATATCCGGCAGGCAATACTTCGATATGAAATCGAACATCCAGTTATTAACGATCATCAATACGAACTCTGGCAGAAGTACGGTGTTCGCGCATGGCCCACCGTCGCCATCATTGATCCGGAAGGGTACGTGCTGGGAAACCACTCCGGAGAAGGTGTCCGGGATGCACTTTTTCCATTTCTCACAGAGCAAATTTCAGATTACCGGAAGAAAGGTTTATTAACAAAAGGCGCCTTCATTTTTCGCAGTGAAAGTCCTGTGGAATCAGTTCTCTCTTTCCCCGGGAAAGTACTGGCTGATCCTCAAAATAATTTCATTTACATTTCAGACTCCAATCATAACCGGATTCTTATTACCGATAAAATCACAGGCGAAGTGAAAGAAATCATCGGCTCGGGAAAGGTGGGACAAGCCGACGGCAATTTTAAATCAGCAGAGTTCAACCATCCTCAGGGGATCGCTAAGAATGTAGATTTTCTCTACATCGCAGATACGGAAAACCACCTCATCCGTGCTGTTGACTTAAACGGGAAAACAGTCACCACCTTAGCAGGAACAGGCAGGCAGGCACAAGGATTCAATCAACCGGGAACCGGTACCACAGTTGCCCTTAATTCACCTTGGGACTTACTTTATTTTGAAGGAAAACTGTACGTGGCAATGGCGGGCTTCCACCAAATCTGGACAATTGATGTAGAAACGGCTGAAGCAAAACCATTCGCAGGCAGCGGACGGGAAGACATTATTGATGGTTCAGCTATGCGGGCGGCTCTTGCCCAACCCTCCGGAATTACAACAGATGGCACTTATCTTTACGTGGCTGACAGCGAGGTGAGCGGAATCCGTAAAATCACCATTGAAACAGGTGAAGTGGAAACCATCGTTGGGAGGGGGTTGTTTGAATTCGGTGATAAAGACGGCAACGGGAAAAGAGTCCGGCTGCAACACCCTCTCGGGATCACATGGGCAAAAGACCGTCTGTTTGTTGCTGATACTTACAACAACAAAATTAAAGTAATCCACCCAGATATAAAATCTTCCGATACATTCGCGGGATCAGGCGAAGAAGGCGCCACCGATGGTCTTGATGCAACTTTCGATGAACCGGGCGGAGTATCCTACTCCAATGGAAAGTTGTATGTGGCAGATACAAATAACCATACTGTCAGGATTGTGGATATTGAATCAGGATCAACCGCTACATTAAATATCAAACTGCCTTAAATTCTGCAATCATGGAAACTGTGGGTATCAGTGAATTTGTAAAACGACAGCACGAGGGGTCGGGAAAAACCTTTTCTCCTACGCTGTCATTTGAAGAAATTGCAAACCACGCTCAACAACAAATGGCTGAAGGTCACTTTAATAAAGGATACCGCGATGGCGTTCGGCTGGTACACGTTTCTGATGAATTAATTTCTCACTTTGTCTGTCCGCTGGTTAAAATTGATGAAACGACAAAACTTAATGTGGAGTGGACTCATCGTCAGGAAGGAGAAAATCCGTACATCCGGGTATCAGCAGAAAATGGAATACCACTAAAAGCAGGACGGGTGGAACTGGTTTTGTACCGATATGATGTATTGGCGGAAACAGATGAACAATCCACGGATGCCGAGTGGGAACTCATCAGCATTAACGCGGTGCCGGAAGGTGTGGACCACCTCCCCATGAAGCCGGTCACCATGATGCGGAATCAGCTTCAACTCCCCGGCGGAACTTCCGCGCACTACACCTCAGAAGAGTGGGCTGAAGCCATAAAGTTCTGGCAGAAATTTGTACCTATTGACTAAATAAAAGAGAGGCATGACCATCAGTTATTCTTAAAACGGATTAATCATGGCTAATCTAAAATATTCCCCCGGTTTTTCATCGTTTTTCCACTCATCAATAGATTGTGCTTCCCCGTATGAAAATAAAAACAGCTGCGCACTTCCTATTTGAAAAGCCACTTTCAACTCATAACCCGCTGTTACAACCCATTTACCCGGTTTTTCACCGGATGACCAGGCATTTCCTGCATCAGAAATGAGCGCGCCCGAAAGGGAGCCAAGCGTAAAACCGAGAACATTTAACGGCAGTTGAGGAAACAGTGGCAGCCGCAATTCAGCCGTTCCAAACACAACCCGGTCTCCCAATCGTACAGGTTCATCATCTGACCACCCTCGTGGATTCAAATTCTCCGGCTGTCCTCCTGTGCCCGCAGTCCCCGGGAGGTAGTAAGCCAAATCATGCGTGAGTCTAACACGCTCCTGCGCCGGGGGTGTCCCGGAAAGTGACACTGCTTTTTCTCTCAGGTAAAAAACGAAAGGACCAAACGGCTGATTTGTAAATGAATCAAATGTCAAGCGGCTGTATGAAAAATCGCCGTACCATTTATTTTGTGATAAGTCTGCCTTAAACAGTATGCCCGTACCATTATTTGGAATAAAGAAAAGAGATTTGTGAGGCCGGCGGTTTACCCACTGATATGCAAATGAAAAAATGCTCTCTTTCCCCGATTCCGGTTCAGGAAATACCAAAACTCCATTTTCAGACGTATAAGTCACTTCCCTTTCCCAAAAATTGGCGCTGACTTTGACAGAATGATTTGAACTTAAATGATTACCAAAATTTATGGGGATTTGCGTCCAGATTTCCCATCCGTCAAACTGTTCAATTAAATCATTTTCATCATATTGCCTTACACTGAAGTTAAATTGTTCATAAAAATTCACACCCCAAAGTGGTCCATGCTGAGCATTGACATATTCAATTGAATAAGAGGGTCGTTCGAAAGTCCACAAAGAATAAAGAATTCCCCCTAAAATATGCCTACCAAGGGCGTCTATCCAGACCGAATAAGCGAAAAAATCTCTATTAGTAGGTATGATAAAGCTACTCATGTGTTTGATGTGTTTTAGAAATCGATAATTACTTTGATTCATAATTTCCACGGGCTCATGAGGATTTACACTCGCAAGAAGAATATCCGGCGCTTTTATTCTCCAAGTAGAAAAATGATCTCTAATATTCAAATCACTGGTGGAAGAAGTTCTGTTTACATCCACCTCAACAATTCTTACCGTATCCACATCGGTTAAGGACCGTGACAGGATGCTGTTTCCTTTGGGTGCCCATTGAACTCCCCACACAGCATCTCCCACATCGGTATTTCTGACGACTTCCTTTGTCTCCAAATCAATTGTGTGCAGGTTGGGTGTGAATCCCTTATGAGACGTAAAGGTAATTTTTTTACCGTCCGGATGCCAGACAGGCAGATAATCTACATCTGGGAAATCTGTCAGTTTTGATATAGTGTTTGTGGAAATTTCCAGTACCATAATATCCATATTCCCATCGGGACCTGCTTCAGCAAACGCAATCATACTCCCATCGGGGGACCAGGCAGGCGATACAATTTGAGTGTCGTCCAAATAATCCGTCAACTTGTTTAAACCTGTCCCATCCGATTTGATGGTATAGAGATTTGAACTGTTATTTTTATGAGCTACAAAAACAATCAAATCTTCAACCGGGGACCAATTGGGATGGGCTGCCCGGAATGACTGAGTAAGCCATTCCCCTTTTCCTGTCTCAACATCAATGACACGAATATCCAAGCCAAAGGATTGATGCTTGCCAAAATGATATTTGGAATAAACCAGTTTTGTGCCATCAAAAGACCATGAGACAACCGGGTGAATCCACCCATGATCCACTTCCTTTTTGTTGTATCGGGGTTTGGGGTTTTTCTTTTCTTCCGAAGTATCTTTTTTGGACGAAAACAACTTGGAGAACCAACTTGATTTTGGCTCCTCCTTCTCAGATTTTGTTGTATCCTGTTTTGCAATAATGAGTGATGTATCCCATTGATCCTTGTCATCTCTCCCTACCATGGCAATCTTCAAACTGTCCGGAGAAAATGCAAAATTAACTAATTTATTTATAGGGAGCGTTGCCACCTCACCAATTTCTTCAATAGCTTCTTTTTGGGAACGATAACCGTAAAAGTAGGTATTCATGTGCCGGCGCCAGTCTTCTTCAAATTGTGAAAGTTCTATGCCGGATTGTTCTTTGAACGATTTTTCAAACTTGAGAAGTTTCAGCTTATTCCTGTGCTGAACAATATTAACAATGGTGCTCAAACCTGTCTGCCATATAGAGAAGCTTGGAATAACCGTCCATGTGTGGATCTCTCATGTCGGTCACTTTATTTTTCAGTACATGAATCTTGTGGTAAAGGTCTCCCCTGTAAGGGCGCCATTTTTCGGTGAAATATTCCGCTGATCCTTCAACAAACCAGTCTGGCACTCCGGAATAATAATAGTTGAGGGGCTCCGGCAGCCACGTTTTTATGGCATTAAACATTACAATATGCTGCAGTTCATGGGATATAACCTGGAACAACCATTTTTCATCTTCAAGCCAAATAGCAGCATCATTCTGATCCACCCAGATAAAGGACATGTTTGTCCACATAGCAAATCCGTTCATTATTTCATCGGCTGAGGTAAATGTGAGGTCTATTTTGGGAATTGTGCCCAAATCCATCTGCTTTAATAATGTAGGTAAAACCTGTTCCGAAATGGATGCGCCCTGTTTCGCCAGTTCCTCAATACCATCGTGATAGTGGATATTAAAATGTTTCGTTTCCAACGTGTGCCAATCCAATTCAGAGTGTACTCTTCCCGTCCACTGCCAGGTAAATTCCCTTTGAGCTGTTACAAGTGATAAACAGGTAACCATATAAATAAATGCTCTCGTGCAATTAAACTTCATCCTTTTCTCCTTCATGCAATTAAATTTTAATTCTAATTCAACTATATCACTTTCTTCAACGTTGAACGAAGCCACCAAAAAGCAATACCCGCTGTGGCAATCATAGATGTTAAAATAGCATACCAGACCCACTCTACCGGCTTACCCATCCAAAAAACAAAAATGGATGCAAGCACAAGACTAAACAGGAATACTCTCAGAAATGTTATCACAAGCATTGGGACTGCATTTCCCAATCCCTGCAATGATCTCCCGCATGTCATACTGACAGCAATAAACGGATAGGAACAGGCAATTGCTCTCAGATAACCTGCTCCCATCTCAATAATTTCTGAATCTCTGGAAAACATGGTAACCAATTGAGGAGGAAAAATAAAAAATATTACTCCAATTCCAAATCCAATGAATGCCGCCCTGCTCATGCCGTAATAGATAATATTTTTTACAAGGTCCATTCTTTTAGCCCCGTAAAACATTCCCACAAGCGTCACCAAACTGGTAGAGATGGAAATGGCCGGCATGATAAAAAGATGGTCTATTCTGCTGCCCACCTGATATGCCGCCACGGCATCATTTGAAAAAGTCACCAGAATTCGGTTAAAAATACCACTTCCAAAAGACATGAGAATCAGGGAAAATGAAGCAGGTAATCCAAGTTTGAAAATCCTCTGTATAATGGAGTTTGAAAATTTGAAATCCTTCATGGCAAAGGTGATGTAAGCGTGCTCTTTTACGAAAAGAAAGTAAATAAAGATTAAAGTAACAATGACCTGACTAATAACCGTAGCAAGGGCTGCCCCTTCAACACCCATGTCCAGATAGAATATAAAAATGGGATCCAGAATCATGTTCAACACTGTTCCGCTTCCTTGAATAATCATAGGTGTTTTCACATCCCCTTCACCGGAGAGAACAGACCTGAAAAAAACAGATAAAACTATGAAAATATACCCCCATAAAAGAACCTTCAAGTACCCCCAGGCCAAATATAAAATATCGTCACTCACCCCCAAAAGGATAAGCAGGGGTCGTCCCCACTTCAGCCCGGCAGCAGTAATTAATGTTCCCAGAATGATACCAAGAATTACGGCATGTTCAGCACAGTTATCTGCATTCTTTTTGTCATTACCACCTATAAATTGAGCAATGACAGCCGTAACACCTGAGCCGAGTCCAAACATCAATCCAAGCCCAAAAAATACAATTGGTAAATTAAATGATAATGCGGTAAGAGCATCTGCACTAACCATCCCCACAAAAATCATATCCACAAAAAGATAGAGTGTTTGGACCATCATACCTGCCAACATGGGAAGTGTGAGCATCCACAATCCTTTCTTTGGATTGCTGATAAACTTATCTAACCTGGATTTTTTTACTTCACCCAAAATAACAGTCGTTTACTTCAACAGAGAAAATCCAACACCGGATACAATGCCACCAATTCCGTTATTCTGAAGACCTATGTCAACAGACATTTTCTGAATCGTTAAACCAAATCCAACAGATGAAGCAGTTAATATATCATTACTCAAATCACCGGTACTCTGATCAATTCGGTAGGTGGAAGTCCCCCATCTGAAGAACATGCCATGGGAAAGAGAAAATTCTCCCCCGATTTTAATAACACCCTTTTTATTACCGGGCCACCACTCTCCCTCCAGAAGAAATTGGAGGGGAAGATGAGCCAGACGTTTCGATATTCCAGCCGCAACGCTTGAAGGCAAATCCTCCGCATAATCAGTATAATTTTGAATAATAAATCCCTTATTTTTTACACTTATGCCTACCACTGTTTCAAATCGTTTCAATTCCCACGATACACCTAAGGATATCAAAAATACAGATGACGAAACATTATCAATATGACTGTTCAATAATCCGGCACTAAACCCACCATCTAAAAATGAAAATAGTGACCGGGATAAAGATGCAGATAACCATGTATCTCCCGCAGAAAATTCACCTATTTCATTCTGGTTTTCATCCCGTTCCACAAAATTTCCATAATCCATGTGTTTTAAGGTGAATGACCGGTGACTTTTACCAATAACAGATGTTTTTTCAATCATCATAGAATTAATATCTGCAGGATGTTTAATAATGGAAACCTGCCATGAATTACCCCCCCTCGAAAGAAGTGCAGGATTCATACTTGAAGCATCCAGCCCTTTTGAGTCTGAAACACCCGTGCCGGACATACTCAGTGTTCTGAGATGAAAAGGTGTTTCAAGAACACGGTAACTCTCCTTACCAAAGAGTACAGAGGTGATAAGCAGAATATTTATCAGTGTACTTGGTTTTTTCATAATTTACAGCAGTGATGCGGGGTCAACATCCACAACAGCTGAAACACCTTTTCTTTTGGTTAATATCTTTTCTTTAATCAATTTGTTTCTCAGGAATGTATGAAGTTTTTCTCCATTTTTATCTTTGTTTTTTGGAGAGCTGACAATGATATGATACCTGAATTGTCCTCTCAGTTTTTCAATGGGACATGGTGCCGGTCCGAATAAACGGAATTGTTTTGGGATGTTATTTAATTTCTTCAAAACATTGTGCGCACTTTTTTCTACCTGTTTTTTATCTTTACCGCTGAAATTGAATTTAACAATCCAACTAAACGGGGGGTACATCAGTTCCTTTCTTTCACTCAAACAGATGTTATAGTATTTCTGCATATCCAGTTTTGATGCGCGTATTATGACCGTATCATCCGGATTATTCGTTTGAATGATAACCTCTCCCGGTTTCTTACCTCTGCCTGATCTGCCTGCAACCTGATATATCAATTGAAATGTTCGTTCACCGGCTCTGAAATCCGGTAAAAATAAACCGAGATCGGCATTTATGACTCCCACCAAAGTTACATTCGGGAAATCCAAACCCTTTGCAATCATTTGAGTTCCAACAAGAACATCGTATTCACCATTTTTAAATGATGCCAGTTTTTTTACAGTTTCTCCTCTTTGCCTCACAGAATCAATATCCATTCTTGTAACTTTAATCTTGGATATTGCTTCTCTCAATTCATCTTCAATTTTTTGAGTCCCCGCACCACTCAAGACTATTTGATTACTTCCACACTCCTGACAGACTGGGGGGACAGGATAATCCGAATTACAATAATGACACTTTAATTTGTTTTCTGTTTTATGGAAAGTCAGAGAAATTTGACACTGCTTGCAATATTCAACATTTCCACAATCCCGGCAGTTAATGTAGGGTGAAAATCCGCGCCTGTTTTGCAGCAAGATTATCTGCTCATTTCTCTCTAAACAATCTTCAATTTTCTCCAGCAATAATCTTGAAAAAAGTATTTTGTAATTTTCTGTTTCAGCTCTTTCCAGATTCATGTCTACCAGATGAACTTTAGGATATTTTGCTCCACCATATCTTTTTTTCAATTCAACAAAGTCCAATTTTTTGATGGCTTGATTATAGTAGGATTCCATGCTTGGCGTTGCGCTGGAAAGGATTGTCAGTGATTTATTTAATTTCCCTCTCATTAATGCAACGTCACGGGTGTGGTAACGTGGAGCGGGACTATCCTGTTTGAAACTGCTTTCCTGCTCTTCATCAACAATAATGAGTCCAACATTTTTCAACGGAGTAAATATGGCGCTTCTTGCTCCGATGACAATGGAATATTCTTTCAGGCAAATCTTCTGCCAAGTCATTTGCCGTTCGGTTGTGGTCATTCGACTGTGCCAGATTGCAACTCTTTCACCAAAAACAGACCTGAATCTGCCACCTATTTGAGGCGTTAAAGAAATTTCAGGAAGTAAAATGATGGAAGTCAATCCCATTTCTTCTGCATGTTTTGCCAATGCGATATAGATTTCAGTTTTCCCACTTCCTGTCACACCCCGCAGGAGGTAGGACGAAAATTTATTTTTACCAAGATTCAATTTTAACTTAGCAATTACCCCCTTCTGTTCTTTGGAAAACTTTACAATTATTTTTGACGATTTGATTCCAAGATTTTTAAAATCCGGTTTAATTGGAACTTTTGACAGGGTAATAAACCCTTTCTTTTCCAATGGTTTTATTACGCCGTATGAATTTTTCACCAAATTATTTAGAGACGAAACAGGAACAGATTTCCCCAATTTTTGAAGTGTAGTATAAAAAAGAAATTGCTGTCCTGCTCTCTCGCGCAGCTGTTTAAAATCATTTTCCGTTATTTTTTCTGCTTTAGCATAAAGACTAACCGGTGGAGTATAATTGCTTGAAAAGGATGAGGGTAAAGCAGTTTTTGCCACCTGTCCGAGGGGAGTGAAATAATAATTACTGACCCATCCAAGAAGCTTCCAGAGAACCTCATCAAAAACAGGCGTATCATCAACAAGGGAGGTTATAGATAATATTTTCCCCTTATAATCAACTTTATTTTTTAATTGGGTGATTACACCCTGTACTGACTTTTTGGATCCAAAGGGTACTCTGACCCTCACGCCCACATTAACAGACTTTTTTAGTGGTTCCGGTACAGAGTAGGTAAATGATTGATAGCTTGATATAGGAAAGGAGACATCTGCAAACATAGGGGTTTAAAATAGAAGGCGCAGATAGAAAGTGCAATAAAAAAACCCCGCCGAAAGGCAGGGTTTTTCACGATTTCCAAACAGTTCTATTCTTTAATTACATACACTTTCACTTCTGTTTCAATATCGTTGGGCAGTTTAATAGGTACATTGTAAATGCCAAGCGCTTTGATAGGTTCTTCGAGAATAATATCTTTTTTATCAATATTGAATCCACTTTCTTTCAGCAGTGTTTCAATCGTTAACGATGTCACGGAACCAAACACTCGATCTTCGTCACCAACTTGAACCGGCGCTGACAGTTTCAAATTAGCCAATTTATCAGCAACTGCCTGTGTTTTGGTAATATCTTTGTTTAATTTTGCTTCTTCTGCTTCCCTTTGAAGTTCAACCACTTTAACGTTTCCCACAGTTGCTTGAACCGCAATTCCCTGAGGAATGAGATAGTTTCTGGCATATCCCGTTTTTACTCTGACAACGTCTCCAATTTCTCCAAGTGATTCAACAGACTGTTTCAAGATGACTTCCATATCTTTTTACCTCCAAACTCCTATTTAAATTCGGTACCTGTGGATGATAACAAAGCAATGTTTCTTGCGCGTTTTATTGCGCCGGTTAGCCGTCTCTGATGTTTAGCGCATGTGCCTGTTACTCTCCCTGGGATAATTTTACCCTGTTCAGTTAAAAATTTTCGGATTTGTTTAACATTTTTATAATCTATTATGAGTTCCGGTGACTCACAAAATTTACAAATACGTCTTCTTCCTATAAATGCCATAATAAATTACTCCTTTATTCTTCCACTGTTTCTTCAACTACAGGTTCTTCATCAGATTGATCTTCATCCGCTGTTTCTTCTTTCTCTTCAGATTTGACGGGTTCTTCCACTTTTTCCTGATGCGTTCCTTTCGCTTCAAAAGGTTCAATCTCTCTTGGTTGAATAGGTTCATCAAGACGTACAACAATATGCCTCAGAATTGAGCGATTCAACTTAAGCCAGTTGTTAAATTCATCGACAAATGACTTCTCTGTTTCATATTGAAGAAGAAGGTAAGTCCCGTAGTTGTGGTTTTCAATGGGATATGCCAGTTTTCTTTTTTCCCATACGTAGGAATTAATCACATTTCCACCCAACTGATTCACTTGTTGATTTACCTCATCCTGTATTTGGGAAAGTCTATCTTCTTCGACGTCAGAACCTACTATATAAAGTGTTTCATAATATTTCACGATTTTTCCTCCTATTATAACAATGGGGCGATCACCAATGAAACCACCGACATAAGTTTAATCAGAATATTCAAAGACGGTCCCGCAGTATCCTTAAAGGGATCGCCAACTGTGTCACCAATGACGGCAGCTTTATGAGCATCGCTTCCCTTACCGCCGTGAGCACCGGTTTCAATATATTTTTTTGCATTATCCCAAGAACCGCCTGCATTCGCCATGAAGATGGCAAGCAGAACTCCGCTAACTGTAACCCCAGCCAGAACACCTCCCAGCATTTCAGGATCTTTCAGCACCAGTCCGAAGAACACCGGAGTAAGAACCGCCAGCAGTCCCGGGGCAATCATCCGCTTGATAGCCGCCGCAGTAGCAATATCCACACATCTAGCATGATCAGCTTTGGCTTTTCCTTCCAGCAATCCTTCGATTTCCCGAAACTGCCTTCTGACTTCCTCAATCATTTCAAAGGCGGCTTCGCCAACAGCCCGCATAGCGAAAGACGAAAAAAGAAATGGCAATGCACCTCCAATTAACAGTCCTGCCATAACCGTAGGCTTCATAATGTCAATTGACTCCAGTCCTACTTTTGTCTGATAAGCACCGAACAAAGCCAGGGTAGTTAACGCCGCGGAACCAATGGCAAATCCTTTACCAGTGGCAGCAGTAGTGTTGCCCACTGCATCCAGTTTGTCTGTTCTTTCTCTCACTTCAGCAGGAAGTTCAGCCATTTCGGCACAACCACCGGCGTTATCAGCGATGGGACCATAAGCATCCACAGCCAATTGTATTCCCGTAGTGGAAAGCATTCCCAAAGCAGCAATTGCAATGCCGTAGAGACCTGCAAAATTGTACGCGACTATGATAGCAATGGCGATACTGAGAACGGGAAACAAAGTTGACTGCATCCCGTTCGCCAACCCGGAAATGATATTTGTAGCCGCACCGGTTTCACTCGATTTGGAGATGCTTCTCGCCGGTCCGCGGGATTCTGCAGTGTAGTATTCTGTAAACGTGCCTACAAGAATCCCTGCTACCAAGCCTGTGATTGTAGCACCAAAAATATCTATACCTTCTACAACTTTTTCTTTCAGGATAACCGCTTCCGGGACAAAATGTTGAATGATAAAGTAACTTGCTGCTAACATCAATACCCCAGCTCCGTACGTCCCGATATTGAGTGCTGTTTGCGGATTCCCGCCTTCCTTTGTTCTCACAAAAAATGTACCGGCGATTGATACAAGAATTCCTGCTCCTGCCAAGTACAACGGTAACATAACCAAGTTCTCATATCCCGCTGCGGCGGCCAGTACCATGGCACCAATCATGGAACCCACATAAGATTCGAATAAATCCGCTCCCATGCCGGCTACATCTCCTACATTATCGCCTACATTATCAGCGATGGTTGCAGGATTTCTGGGATCATCTTCAGGTATTCCTGCTTCCACCTTGCCCACAAGATCGGCACCAACGTCAGCGGCCTTGGTAAAAATTCCACCACCGACACGGGCGAAAAGGGCAATAGATGAAGCTCCCATGGCAAATCCGGAAAGCAGTGTCATTACATGCTGAAGATCAGCACCTTCATGGAGTCCGCCATAAAAAGAGAATAGCAAAGACAGACCGATAACTCCCAGTCCCACAACGCTCATTCCCATCACCGATCCACCGGCAAAAGCAACACTGAGAGCAGAATTGAGACTTTTTCGTGCTGCTTGTGTCGTGCGATTATTTGCAGCTGTCGCCACTCTCATCCCGAAGAATCCTGCCAATCCGCTGCAAAAGGCACCAATAATAAAGCTTACTGCTACCATACTTGTATTCGCAGACGCATTGCCCCATGCCAATAGTGCCGCTACTGCAATGACAAACACCGCCAAAACTTTATATTCCCGGGAAAGAAAAGCCATGGCACCTTCCCGAACAGCTAATCCGATTTCTACCATTTTCTCATTGCCGGGGTCCTGTTTGTTAACCCACGACGATTTGAGCAGTGCAAAAAGAAGCGCCATTACACCTGTAGCAGGAATCAAATAAAATAAATTCATTACTCCGTTACCTCCTCTATTTCTAACCTGTTAAATTCAGACATCGTTTTTCCTAGACCATTTAACAATATGGATTCTGCTGCATCGGCTCCACGCTTGACCATTTCTTCAGCCAGTGGTCTATCCTGTTTTCGAAACTGCTTTAGCACATAGTTTTCAGACGGACGCATATTTTCTGATGTACCAATTCCCATTCGAATCCGGGGAAAATCAGTACTTTTGAGATGATATATTACCGACTCCAGCCCACGGTGGCATCCGTCACCTCCACGTGGTCGGATTCTCAATGTTCCCAACGGAAGGTCCACATCATCCACTATCATGTGCAAGTCTGCCAGATCGATTTGCCATCGATCCCATACATCCTTCACCGGTATGCCGCTTGTATTCATCCCGGATGTAGGTTTGACCCACAGGATATCATCTGAAGTGTTCTCGGCAAAAACATAACCACCTTTGCCGGGACAAAAAGCAAGATTCCTGCGACGAACAAGTTCATCAACCACCCAGAACCCGAAGTTGTGCTTGGTGTGAGAATAGTGTAAACCCACATTTCCGAGACCAATAAATGCAATCACTCAGAATCGCCTCCCTTTTTAACATCAGACGACTTTTCAGTACCATCACCTCCTTCAGGAGCTTCTTCACCTTCTGCGGCTTCTTCACCTTCTGCGGCTTCTTCACCTTCGATCTCTTCCTCTTCGATTTCTTCTTCAATGATTTCTTCTTTCGGTGCAAGAACAGAAACAGCTGTGATTTCAGGATTTGTTAAAACCTCAAACTCCTCTAATGCCAAATCACTCACATGAAGCGTACTTCCAATTTCCAATTCCGAAATATCAACTTCAATCGATTCAGGAACTTCTGTAGCGAGACATCTAAGCTCGAGTTCAGTTATAGTTTGTGTGAGGATACCGCCCTCTTTGACTCCTAATGATTCTCCCACTATGACGATAGGAACATTGATATCAATTTTATCTTTCAGACTGACTCCGTATAGGTCAATATGAATAATTTCTTCCGATACAGGGTCGTACTGCAATTCTTTAAAGATTGCATGTAATTTTTTCCCGCCAACAGTAACAGTGAAAACTCTTGAATGAGATTCAAGTGCATCTCTGAAATGCCGTCGATCAATTGAGAATGTTATACTTTTACCCTCTGAGGAATAAAATATCCCGGGGATTTTATTTTCTTTTTTTAACCTGTGGACAGCCCGTTTTCCAAGAGCTTCCCGTTTTTCAACTTCCAGTTTAAATTCTTCAGACATGAAAACCTCCTTTTTAAAATTCGAATAAAGCGCTGATAGATTCACCATTGTGGATGCAATTAATCGCCTCCGAAAATAACCCGGCAACAGAAATCAATTCTAATGTGTCAATCTTTCTGTTTTCAGGAATATCAATTGTATTGGTTGCGATCAATTTTTCAATGGGTGAATTCATAATTTTTTCAGGCGCATCGCCTGACAGAATTCCATGAGTCACTACAGCTATGACAGACACAGCCCCCTTATCAATCGACATATGGGCTGCGTTCACCATGGTTCCTCCTGTATCAATCATATCATCAACAATAATGACTTGTTTTTTATCAAGATCACCGATTACATGAACCACTTCTGCTTTGTTAGGAGCCGGTCGTCGCTTGTCCACCATGGCAAAACCAGTACCAAGATGTTTTGCGAATGATTGTGCCATCCGGGCGCTCCCCGCATCCGGCGCAAGAATGACTGATGACTCCGGATTTAAATCTAAGGTTCTTAATCTGTCAAAAATAATTCTTCTCGCGTATAAATGATCAAATGGCATGTTGGTAAATCCCTGAATTTGCGACGAATGTAAATCCATGGTTAAAATTCTGTTTGCCCCAACAGAATTAATCATATCCATTATTGCCCTGGCAGAAATTGGTACTCGAGGTTGATCTTTTCTATCCTGCCTTCCGTAGCCATAATAGGGAATAACGACCGTAACCCTATTTGCCGATGCTCTCACTGCGGCGTCAATAAGCAGTACAAGTTCCAAAATATTTTCAGCCGGAGGATTCGTAGATTGGACAATAAATACATCTTCACCGCGAATATTTTCTTTGTATTTCACCGACAGCTCGCCATCACTGAATTGTCCGATATCCACTGAACTCAGGGGTATACCAAGTTTATTAACTATTTCTTCAGCAAGCGGTAAATTTGATCGACCGCTGAATATTTTCATATTGTCCATTTTATTTTCCTGTCATCTTTTCATTTCTGATGCACATTTAGAATTCTAACTACAGATTTCGGATCGCGGTTTCCCATAATACGAACTCGACGTTCCGAAATCGGCTCTGCTGCCGGGCTTGGATTCCCCACCTGAATGACGGAGGCGGGCAGGCCCGCCTACTCAAAGGATCCTTCGGAAATGAAATAGTCGGACAGGGAACCAAAATTAACGGCTCCATTTCTTCTAATAATTACAATAACTCTTCTCATTATGCTGCCGGGCTTGGATTCGAACCAAGATTAACGGCTTCAAAGGCCGCGGTCCTGCCATTGGACGACCCAGCAAATCGATTGTGGATTTTGGATTGCGGATTTTTCCGCATTCCAATACCGCTGATCTGAAATCAATACGGCTGGGACGGAGGGATTCGAACCCCCATCATCCCGGTTAACAGCCGGGCGTCTTGCCAGTTAGACCACATCCCATATTTTATGTGGAACACCAGTTATTTTATGATTGGGTAGGTGATATATGTTTGGAAGGATGAGTCGAATAAATTTCGAGTTTGCTGAGCAGTTTGCTCATTTTCGAATATCCCAAACACAGTCGAGCCACTACCCGACAGACTGGCAAACAGGGCTCCAGAATCCTGCAACCGCCTCTTAATATCGCCAATCTCCGGATATGCTTGAAACACCAGAGATTCAAAATCATTCTCAAAAATCGTATCAGCTTTATTCCATGTTAATGACAGCTGAGCGGTCGCAAAATTACTTTCTGTTTCTTCTTCAGTCAAGGGAATTTTTATATGCCCGTATGCCCACTCTGTAGAAATTGAAACAGGCGGAACGACAAGCAAAACCACCCTTATCTCCGGCAGTGACCATTCAGAAAGTTCTTCTCCAATTCCTTCTCCCAGCTGAGTACCACCATCAATAAAAAATGGGACATCTGCACCGATTGACAATGCTATGTCTAACAGGGATTTTGTTGAAAGACCTAAACTGTAAACCTCATTTAATCCTTTTAAAACGCTGGCTGCATTACTTGACCCGCCTCCCAGTCCGCTGCCAACTGGAATATTTTTCTCAAGTTTTATGGAAATGCCTCCTATGGATGGAAATAGTTCTTTTACTTTCAGGAATGATATTACACATAAATTGGATTCATCATGAGGCAGTGAATTAGAATTGCTGGTAAATTTCCACCCATCATGTATTTTCCCTAAATATATTACATCGTGAAGACTAATTCTCTGAAAAACTGTTTTAATAAGATGATAGCCACCCTCTCTCCTGCCTATAATTTTCAGGCCCACATTAATCTTGGCAAATGATTTTATTGTCAAAATCGTGGTCTTCTATCAGTCTTAATTGGAAATGGTTGCAATAGAAAAAGCGCTAATGCCTTCCCCTTTTCCGATATGGCCTAAATGATCAGTGGTTGTTGCCTTTACAGATATTTTTTCAACATCTATGGAAAGCGCATCACTCATTGCTGTTTTTATCCGACTGATAAACGATAAAATTTCCGGTTTCTGAAGAACAACCGTGCAATCAATGTGCTGAATGTCAATTCCTTTACCTCTGACTTCTTCTGCCACACGGGTGAGGAATGTGAGACTTGATGCACCTTTCAGCGACTCATCAGCACTGGGGAAATACTGTCCGATATCCCCCAGGTTTGCGGCACCTAAAAGAGCATCCACCACTGCATGACTCAATACATCTCCGTCAGAATGACCCACTGGCCCTTTTTCATGGGGTATTTTCACACCGCCAATAATTAGAGTCTCACCTTCCTTGAGTTGATGAACATCATAGCCGATACCGGTTTTTACCATGGGTTAGTCTTTCCAATAACTTCTGCCAATTCCCAATCCTGCCGGGTTGTAATTTTAATATTTATTGGACTTCCCTCTAATACTGCAATTTGTCCTCCGACCATTTCCACAAGTTGGGCTTCATCTGTTGCTAAAATGGATTTTTCCTTAGCATTTTTTAATGCCTTTTTCAAAATCTCCATATTAAACGTTTGAGGTGTCTGCGCCCGCCAGGTATTTTCCCTGTTCACGGTTGTTTGAACCTCATGATTCTTCACTTTTTTTAAGGTATCATTCAGCCGGATTGCAACAATAGCGCCATCATATTGACTGCAAAGTTCAACTGTTTTCTCAATCCATTTTTTCAGAACAAAAGGGCGGACTGCATCGTGAACTATAACCACATCAACATCTTTTCCAAGGCAGTCTACTCCGCATTGAACACTGTCCTGTCTTTCCGCTCCACCGGAGATGACGTCAACAGGAATAGGATAATTTTTATCCTTAACTTTGGATAAGATTCCCCCAAATTGATTTTCCGAGACTACCAATACTGCCTGTGATACAATTTCCGGAATGATGAATGCATTGAGTGTATAAAAAATCAGCGTTTCATCACCCAGGCATTTATACTGTTTTTGCTCTGACTGATTTCCACTGCTGTCACTAAATCGGGAGCTTTTGCCTGCACCCACAATAACGGCTGCTGTTTTCACAACTTTAAATTACACCATCATCATGGCATCACCATAGCTCAGGAAATTATACTTCTTCCTCAATGCCGCCCTGTAGGCTTTGAAAATAAATTCCCTGTCAGCAAAGGCGCTGACGAGCATGAGCAAAGTTGACTGAGGCTGATGAAAATTGGTAACAAGGACATCCGTCATTTTAAAGTCGTAAGGAGGATAAATAAATTTGTCGGTCCATCCCCGCTTGGGAGTTACCTGAAATCCTGATACTACAACGGTCTCTAGAGCACGGACTGTGGAAGTACCAACAGCAAAAATCCGCTTTCCTTTGTCCCTCACTTCGTTGATTGCAATTGCAGTTTCCGGTGGTACCTCAAAATATTCGGAATCCATCTGATGCCGGGTGAGGTCTTCAACCTGTACCGGGCGGAAGGTACCAAGCCCAATATGCAATACAATAGGTTTAACCTTCACCCCCTTTTTCTTGATTTTGTTCAGCAATCCTTCAGTAAAATGAAGACCTGCCGTCGGCGCAGCAACAGCACCGCGACTTGATGCGTACACAGTCTGGTAATTCTTTTTGTCCTTTGCATCTGCTTCCCGGGTGATGTAGGGAGGGAGTGGCGCGTAACCAATTCTATCAATAACCTTATAGAAATCATCACCTTCATATTCGAATCTTACAACCCTGCCGCCGGATACTGTATTATCAATTACATCACAGACCACATTATGGGTGAAATGAAGCTTATTTCCAATCCGGACTTTTCTTGCCGGTTTGACCAAAACTTCCCAGAGATCATTTTCCAGTTCCCTTAATAAAAATACTTCCACTCTTGCATCTGTTCTGTCTTTTAAGGCAAAAAGCCGTGCAGGGAATACTTGTGTCTTATTGACAACCAGCAGGTCACCTTTTTTCATGTAATTGACTATACTTGAAAATTTGGTGTGTTCAATGGTTTTATCTTTCCTGTTCAATACCATCAGATTGCAGTAATCCCGTCTCGATGCAGGATATTGTGCAATACGCGTCTTGGGAAGGTTATATTCAAAATCAGTCAGTCTTAATTTGACTTTTTTCTGTAACATGTATTGTTTTTGTTCCATTTAAAAGAGTCCTTTTTGTATATCGGTTTTTTTAATGTTCAAATAATTGAATGTTTTATTTTCTGCGATCCTGCCTCTGGGAGTCCGCTGGAGAAATCCTTCCTTAATCAGGTAAGGTTCATAGACATCTTCAATTGTCTGGGATTCTTCTCCAATGGCCACACTCAGGGAATTCAATCCCACCGGTCCGCCGTTAAATTTTTCCACAAGAATAGATAGAATTTTTCTGTCCATATCATCCAATCCATTCTCATCGATTCCCATCTGAGACAAGGCGCCTTTAGCCACCTTGTTGGTGATTTTACCATCTGCTTTCACTTCAGCAAAATCTCTTGTGCGGCGTAATATTCGATTAGCCACTCTTGGTGTTCCTCTTGATCTTTTCGCCAGTTCATTTGCGCCTTCATCATCTATATTCACATCCAGAATTCCAGCAGACCGTTTTATAATATGATACAATTCTTCCGCATCATAAAAATCGACCCTGAATACAACTCCAAATCGATCTCTCATGGGAGATGTTAGATTCCCCAGCCGTGTGGTTGCGCCAATAAGTGTAAATTTTTCTAGATTCAACTGCACCGATCTGGCGCTGGGACCTCTATCAATCATAATGTCAATTTTGTAGTCTTCCATAGCGGAGTAGAGGTATTCCTCCACCACACTGTTTAACCTGTGGATTTCATCGATAAACAGAACATCCCTCAACTGCATATTGGTGAGAAGCCCGGCAAGATCGCCTGCCCGTTCAAGAACGGGACCTGAGGTCTGTTTTAAATCAACTCCCAGTTCTTTTGAAATGATATAAGCAAGCGTTGTCTTCCCCAGTCCGGGCGGACCGAACAGAAGCACATGGTCAAGGGCATCATTCCTTTTCTTCGCAGCTTCAACATAGACTAGCAGGTTTTCAATCACCTCCTTTTGACCGATAAACTCATCAATGGAATCAGGACGGATTGCTTTTTCAATAACAATGTCCTGTTCTTGAAGTTTGGGGTCGTTAATGTTTAATTCTTCCGTCAATATATCCAATACTTTACATACTCATACACAGTTTAATTTGGTTGTGAATTATATGATAAACACAGTGAAGATAGACTGGTAATATAATATGAGACTTGAGCGATTCCAAATATTACCCATTAATTTACAGCTTTGAGAGATTAAGAATGATGGATTAATATGAAATTAAAGTCGTTATTATCCAAGCAATTTAACCACCCTCTCCACCACTGATTCCGCTGTGAATCCCAAATGCTGATACACTTCCTGCCCCGGCGCTGATTCGCCGAATCTTTCCAGTCCTAAAACATCACCGCTGTCGCCCACATACTTTTTCCATCCCAAAGTACTTCCCGCCTCAAGGGAAAGCTTTGAAATATCGACAGGCAGTATTGATTTTTTATAATCTTCCGATTGCTCATCAAACAATTCCCAGCACGGCAAAGAAACCACTCTTGAGTTGATTCCCTGCTTTTTAAGTTCCTTTGCTGATTCAATTGCGAGGTGGACTTCCGAGCCGGTAGCAACGAGAATGATGTCAGGTTGATTTCCCGTTTCAAACAAAACATAGGCACCTTTTGGCACTCCTTCTATAATGGGGTAGTTTGTTGTTTCAAATACAGGCAGTTTCTGGCGGGTAAAAATGAGAACGGTCGGTCCGGAGTGTTCCAGTGCAAGTTGCCAGGCAACAGCAGTTTCGTTGGCATCTGCAGGACGGATAACCCGGAGATTTGGAATGGTTCTTAGAGACATGAGGTGCTCAATGGGTTGATGAGTGGGGCCATCCTCGCCAAGGTGGATGGAATCATGAGTGAAAACAAATATGTTTTGAATCTTCATCAGAGCCGACAGACGAATGGCAGGCCGCATGTAATCGGAAAAAACGAGAAATGTACCGCTGTATGGGATTACTCCTCCGTGAAGCGCCATACCGTTTGTGACAGAACCCATGGCGTGCTCGCGGACGCCAAAATGAATATTATGTCCCCACTTACCGTTAAATCCAAATTTTTCCTTTGTGGTTTGAATCGTTTTATTTGATGGCGCCAAGTCAGCAGAACCGCCCACCAGATTATGAATCTTATCCGATAGCCGGTTCAACACCTTCCCCGATGCAGCCCTAGTTGCAATAGGGGAATCACTAGAACCAAATTCCAACAATCCATCCAACCACTCATTATCCATTTCCCCTCGCAGAGTCCTTTGTACAGTTCTCCAACTCTCCAACTCTCCACCCTCTTTTGGAAAAGCACCTTTGTACCGCCCAAACAATTCGCTCCATTCCTCCTCTTTCTGTACACCATTTTCGACCGCTCCCCGCATACGATTCAGCACATCCTCCGGAATGTGAAACAGCGGTTCCAGAGGCCACTCCAGGTTCTCTTTTGCTGCTTTCACGGCATCTAAACCCAGTGGTTCACCGTGGGCTGATGCCGTATCCTGTTTGGGACTGCCATAACCAATGTGTGTCCTGACGGCAATAAGCGACGGTTTGGATGTTTCCCTTTGAGCGTCTTCAATGGCAGAAGAGATAGCGTTGAGATCATTCCCGTCTTCCACTTTTTGAACATGCCATCCGTATGCCTCAAACCGCCTGCAGGGATCTTCCGTAAATGCAAGGTCTGTGGAACCATCAATGGAAATTTCATTGTCATCATACAGGTAAATCACTTTCCCCAGCTTGAGATGTCCCGCTAAAGAAGCTGCCTCAGAGGAGACACCTTCCATGAGATCACCATCAGAAACAATGCTGTATGTGGAATGATCAACGATGGGAAATCCTTTCCTGTTAAACCGTTCGGATAGAAATTTTTCCGCCATTGCCATTCCGATTCCCATGGCGAATCCCTGCCCCAGCGGACCGGTAGTGCACTCAACACCGTAACTCAGGTCATACTCAGGATGTCCGGGTGTCTTGCTTTTCAACTGACGGAAATTTTTAATGTCATCGAGAGATAAATCGTAGCCCGTTAGATGTAGTAAACTGTACAGAAGCATGGAGCCGTGCCCGGCAGAAAGGACAAACCGGTCTCTATTAAACCATTTTGGATTTTTTGGATTGTGTTTCAGAAATTTTGTCCAAAGTACATACCCCATGGGAGCGGCGCCCATGGGCATTCCGGGGTGACCTGAATTCGCTTTTTCTATTGCATCAACCGCCAAAAACCGAATGGTGTTAATACAAAGTGTATTCAGATCGGTTTTTATTTCAACTTTTTCCATTGAGTATCGGTTTTAAAAATTGCCCTGTATAAGATTTTTTTATTTTACTGACTGTTTCGGGTGTCCCCTGTGCAATGATTTTACCGCCATCGTCACCTCCTTCGGGACCAAGATCAATAATCCAATCGGCAGTTTTAATGACATCAAGGTTGTGTTCAATGACTATTACGGTATTTCCTTTTTCCACAAGCCGGTTCAGAACTTCCAAAAGCATTCTCACATCTTCAAAATGAAGTCCGGTAGTTGGTTCATCAAGTATGTAGAGTGTTCTGCCTGTACCGATTTTTGATAATTCGGTCGAAAGTTTAACCCGTTGTGCCTCCCCGCCAGATAGGGTTGTTGCCTGCTGACCCAGCCGGATATAGCCCAATCCGACATCTTTTAGGGTCTTTAGCTTGCGCTTAATCTGAGGAATGTTTTTGAAAAAATCCACCGCTTCTTCAACTGTCATACTTAAAATTTTCGCGATGGATTTGCCTTTGTAAGTGATTTCCAGCGTTTCCCTGTTGTACCGGGAACCTTTGCACACCTCGCACTGAACATAAACATCCGGCAGAAAGTGCATCTCGATTTTTATAATGCCATCCCCCTGGCACGATTCACACCTGCCTCCTTTCACATTGAATGAGAATCTCCCGGGCTTGTAACCACGGATTTTTGATTCAGGCAGTTTTGCGAAAAGATCCCTGATATAAGTGAAAACACCTGTGTACGTAGCGGGATTTGATCGGGGTGTGCGTCCGATAGGAGACTGGTCAATATCAATCACTTTATCAAGATAAAGAAGTCCCTCAACAGAATCATGTGGCAATGGAACTTTTCTGGATGAATGCATTTCCCGGGCGATAATAGGATAAAGCGTTTCATTAATGAGCGTACTTTTTCCGGAACCCGACACACCCGTAACGCAAATGAATCTCCCTAATGGAAATTCCACATTAATTGATTTGAGATTATTCCCTTCAGCACCAATTATTTTTACATGATTACCTGATCCGCTCCCGCGTTCATGGGGAATTTCAATCCTTTTTTTGTCCAATAAATAGCGACCTGTGATGGAATCTTTCGCAGATCCGATTTTGGATGGCTGTCCCTCAAAAATGACCTTGCCACCCGCATCTCCTGCGCCGGGACCCAAATCCACCAGATGATCCGCCCGTTCGATGGTTTCGCGGTCGTGCTCTACCACCAGCACCGTGTTGCCAAGATTCCGCAATTTTTCAAGCGTACTGATGAGGCGTTTGTTATCCCGCTGGTGCAGACCAATAGATGGCTCATCCAGAATGTACAGCACCCCCACTAGTTGGGAGCCTATCTGTGTTGCCAGACGAATCCTCTGCGCCTCACCACCCGACAAAGTGGTAGCCGCTCTATCAAGAGTCAGATAATCCAATCCCACATTCATGAGAAACTGAAGCCGTTCCCTCACTTCCTTCAGCACTTGTTTAGCTATTGTTTGTTCAGGTTTTGACAGCTTCAGTGAATCAAAGAATTTGCCTATATCCTTTATAGATTTTCGCGACAATTCGCCGATGGACAATTCGCCGATTTTTACAGACAGACTCTCTTCCCTCAGCCGGGCGCCTTTGCATTCCGGGCACGGCTGCATGCTCATAAACTGTTCAATCCACTGGCGAATGCTGCCTGACCGTGTCTGATGATACCGCCGCTCAAGATTGTGAACAACGCCTTCAAATCCGCCGGAATATTCTCCCGAAAACCGCTTTGACTTATACTGCATAACGATGGTTTTTCCCTTTGTCCCCCACAACAGCCCCTCTCTAACCTCTCTGGGAAGCTTATGCCACGGTGTAGCAAAACTGAAACCATAATGTTTAGCCAAACTCTTAAGGATGGCGCTGTACCAGCTTCCCCGGGGCTGTTCGCCTAACGGAACAATAGCGCCCTGAATGAGCGATTTCTTTTTATCCGGCACTACGAGGTCTGCATTGATTTCCATATGCGATCCGAGACCGTCACAAGTTTTGCAGGCGCCATAGGGAGAATTGAAGGAAAACATTCTCGGAGATAATTCCTCCATACTCACTTCGCATTTTGGACAAGCGTAGTGCTCGCTGAAAATATGAATATCGTGGGGAAGAAAATTAATCATCACAAGCCCCGATCCGATTTTCAGCGCCAATTCCACCGAATCTGTCAGGCGGGATTTGATTTCATCATCAATAACCAGCCGGTCAACCACCACCTCAATATCGTGCTTCTTTTCTTTGTGGAGGGTAATCCTCCCGGCCACTTCCTTCATTTTTCCATCCACACGCACCCGAAGAAATCCTTCCCTCGCAACTTCCTTGAACACTTCCTTGAACTGACCCTTCCTTCCGCGGACCACCGGAGCCAGCACCTGCAGCCGTGACCCTGCCGGAAATTTCAGGACTGTATCCACAATCTGCTGGACCGTCTGTCGCTGGATGGTATCTCCGCACTTCCAGCAATAGGGTTTTCCAATGCGGGCATAAAGAAGGCGGAGATAATCGTGGATTTCTGTTACTGTGCCAACAGTCGAACGAGGATTTCGGGAAGATGCTTTCTGCTCGATGGAGATGGCTGGAGAAAGTCCTTCAATGTAATCCACATCCGGTTTTTCCATTAAACTTAAAAACTGCCGGGCGTAAGCAGAAAGGGATTCCACATACCGCCTCTGGCCTTCCGCATAAATGGTATCGAAGGCGAGGGACGATTTGCCCGAACCGGAAAGACCCGTAATTACGACAAATTTATTCCGTGGGATTTTTACATTAATATTCTTAAGGTTGTGTTCGCGGGCGCCTTGAACAACAATATTTTCGTTTAACTGCTTCATTTTGGGCAACCTATAAGTTATTTACCCAAATAGAGCATTCAAATAATTATTTGCAATTTACTTGATGAATGGTAACTGCCTGCCTGACTTCGTAATTTCCGAAGGATTCTTTGTACAGGCGGGGTGTGCGGTAGCTGTCTTCCTGCAATGGTTTCAGCGGGGTAACTGGGAGGAATGTATTGATTGGCTGCCTGTCCGCCTCTGGCGGGAAAAGACTGGGCGACTTAAATTTACATCAAAATAGTAAGCACAACTTAGCCCGTTGTGATTGGCTGAAAAGACTGGGCGACTTAAATTCATCAAAGACTCAACAGCAACCAAAAGGCAGTTGTGATTGGCTGAAAAGACTGGGCGACTTAAATTATGGCTGACGTTAAAGAGCCAGAAGTCGAAGTTGTGATTGGCTGAAAAGACTGGGCGACTTAAATTTTCAAGAGAAAGGCTTGTTCCCGTATTAGTGTTGTGATTGGCTGAAAAGACTGGGCGACTTAAATTAGTGACAGTGTAACTTCACTAATAAAGTCAAATAAAAGAATAAGGGGCTGAAAAATCGGCCCCTTTATTATTTATTAATAGGAAATGAATCCTGTTTTTTTGATCCTATCAGAACATTTCAAGCTGCTGACCCCCGGTAGGAGGTGGAATGGATTTTCGTTTTTCGAATGTTTCTATTTTCTCAAATTGTTTGTCCGTTACTCGCAAAATACTCACCAAACCTTTCGGAGGTAGAATGCTTCTTACACGTTTGCAGTGGATTTCAGCATTTTCCCTGCTGGCACAATGCCTAAGATAAACAGAATACTGCATTTTCGTGAAGCCGTCCTGCATGATACCCTTACGAAATTTTGTATAATTTTTCCTGTCTATTTTTTCCCCCGTAGGAAGATCAAAAAAAACCATTAACCACATAACACGATATGGATTCAGCCACATAGTTTAGGAAAAAGAATTGTTTTGGCTTCACGAGTGAAACATTTTTGTAGTGAAGCTGTGGTGTGCGAAGCGGCAATCATCAGTGGCCTCGTTTCATTTTTCATCATTACTGGGAGATTTGGTATGGTAAGCAATTCACGTTTAATATCGGTCGTTAAAATGGTTATGTCATATTCGTTCATTGCAAGATTCCATACAATTTCATCGACAAAAGGACGGTACGGTTCCATTATATCATCTGCTAACGGAAATGGATTATATTTGCTTTTATGGTGTATTCCGATGACAGGGAGCAATCCTGACCCTGATAACGATCTCGATATTACGGCTCTCAAAATGGCATAACCGTAATTCAATAAATTGTTAGGGGGTTTGCCTTGACGGTATCGCTTGAACTGAACAGGATCAAATAGATTATTCCAGTAGTACCTTGCCGCCTGTGCTTCAAGGTTGCCAGCATCACCGGATTGCACCTTGTTAACCAAATTTTGAATATGCTTTTCAGGTAAACCAAGCTGTTTCAGAAGCAATAACTGATTTTTTAATTTTGCCTGAATCGTCTGTTTCCATAACTGTTTTTTGAGGGGTTCTGAAACAGATAATTGAGCTCTGAAAGTTTCACCTTGCCCACTATGACCATTAAGATTCAGCATCATGGCAGCCGGCATGTGTGAATCATTTGTGGTAATGATAGATGTATTATTGTCTGCCAATTCTTTCAACGCAGAGTATGAAATTGTAACACCGTAGTGATCGAGAACAACAACACCAATGTCTTCAATGGGGGTTGTTTTTTCACCTTTTTCCTGAATAATTCTTAACTGCTTATTTTTAACCCTGAGTTCAGCAGGATTACCAAAATATAATGTTCTTTTAATCATTTAAGAATTCTAATTTCCCAAGATTATTTATTACTACTTTTCTTCCTCTTTTCTTGTTTGGGGAACCTTCTTGCATTCCTGGTTCATTATTTTCTTTATCCTTTAAAATTGCAACAGTATGTTGTCTATAAAATGTTCTACCAGTTGCGTTAATTTTTTGAACACGGTATAAATGTTTATTCACCCACTTCAAATCGTCAATCTTTGATTCTATCTCCTCTGCATTATCATGAATAATGACCATTTCATTTATTGAAAGAGTCATCACAAACTTCCATCCTTCTTCAGGTGTTTTATCAACTATTGGCAGTTTCTTTCTTTTTCTTTGAGCCGCTTCAAATAGTGATATAACTTTCCCCTTTCTTTTGCCGGTTTTGATATTTTCAAAAATAACCATGTGGTGATTACTTCCCGGTTCAACAAAAACACCTGGGTTTATTTCAACTACATTTGAATGTACATCGTGTATCCTTACCCGTTTTACCAGAGTGCCATCCGGCAGTACTGGGTATTCAGTTCTGTCATCCTTTTTTAATGAATACCATTCTTCCACTACTTCGCGGACAACTTTATCGGGTATCTTTTTAATTTCTGCTTTAGTTAAGCGGGTAGCCGGTTTCGATTTTGCATAGAGTTTTTGTCCTTTTTCATCTGTTTTCGGTTCACTATTTCTGTCCCGGACAAGTCCATAATAACTTTCCTTGTGCAGTTTACCTCTTACATTATTTTTTATTTTATGTGAAACAAGTATTCTATTAATCACTTCCTCGGCATCTGCCCTAAATTTCACCCATGGTTTGGGGAAATTTTCCTTCTTTACATCTTTGTTAAAATGATGATATGTACTGAATTTCTGTATGAATTTTCTTTCAGTACAGGCGACCACAATAGCGTCTACAGCATGGTGTCTGTGATCCTCTCTGTTTTTAACATTTTCTTCAAGAGAGAGAATTGAATCAAGCCCCCAAAACCACCTTAATTTGGCAGTTGCTATGCCAGGGACACCTTGCACATCCTTGCAGATTTTCCAAAGGTATTTTCTTACTTCTGTAGCAATATACGCTGTATCCACCAGTTGCCGGTTGATGAAATCTTCTTCCTTTAACTGCTTTGTTAGGAACCTTTTGTATTTTGGATATGGAAAATTTCCTTCCTTAACAAGTTTTTCAACACGTTGAATAATATCATCATATTTTGATGTTTCACCCCATGTTTCCCAGGGTGTTTGATTACCTTTTTCTGCATTAACAGTTTTGTGGCATAGTGTTTTATTCATATATGAATCATCCAGACTCCTGCTTTTGGGCAGGATATGTTCAACTTCATATTCCCCATTAAAGAGTTGTGAAACAGATTGAATCTTTTTTCCTGTGTAAACATCAGTCCTATCACATTCATTCCAAAGTTTATATTTGATTACATCATCCCTTGAAGGTTCAAAAATTCCAAGATCAATTAACTTAGTCCTTATTTCTTCATGATCATGTTTACGGTTTAAATTTTCCCTGAATATCTTTTCTCTTCGTTTTCTGGGAAGTTTAAGTTCTCTCACCAACTCTACTTTAATGCATTCAGGGTTTCCATATTCATCAATTAATGCATTCACCACCTTTTTCAGTTCAAAGAGTGTCTGCTGAACAATAGGGTTTCGTATATTTTCTGGATTTGGCAAATTCATTAAACTTCCTGTTTTATCCCTTACTTCGCTATGATGATATCCCGCAAGTTTTACCGCTTTATCATAAGTCATTGGTTCACCGTATTCATCAAATGCTTTCTCAAGGTGCGGGATCATTTTTTTCATCCCTTTTTGGCTTAAGTTACAATATTCTTTTTCCAAAGTCACTTTTGCTAACTTTGCTGCACTTTCTTCAGTAAGACCAATTTTTTCACCATATTTTTCCAGCCATT
>CAYXUG010000026.1:0-27679 GCA_964468655.1 uncultured bacterium
TTTATCATATGTGTAATTTATTAACATTGGTGGCTAAATTGCGACTTTACCCAAAGAAATATGTTTGGTTTTATCTTCCTTGGTATTATTCCAAAACTGTGCATGTTTCAGCAGATATTGTCGAATTTCAATAACCATAATAACTCAAATAACCCATAATTAACCTGACATGAAAAGCTTGTAGCGTGGTTGCCTACCTGTGGTGTCGCGACGGCAGACAGGCGGGTTTAGTTGGTTTAATAGAAGTGAATTTGGTAAACGAATAATCTTGTCGTGATAATTTCCATGCAGGTTATTTCATCCGCTATGAACGCCTAAAATATTATTTAATCCCTAATAACTTTACCTTGTATTATGTACTGTGCTACAGTACATTATTGGCAACAATAAATTGGAGTTAAAAATGATTGAAGTTTCAGTAAACAAGTTTAGAGCCAATATAAAATCCTTTGTTGAGAAAGCTTTATCAGATCATTCACCTATCCGTGTGAAAAGGCGGGCAGGAGATGACTTTGTTGTTATCAGCGCGGAAGATTGGGAAAGAGACCGGGAAACACTTTACGTCCTCCAGAACTCTTCGCTCTTGAAGCAGATTTCCGAATCACTAAACACGCATGATGCCGGCGCCGGGTATGTCCCCACCGAAAAGGAACTAAATGAGATCAATAGTCTTTGAGGGGAAAACCTGGTCCAAATACGAAGAATTACGCAAAAAGGATAAAAAGCTTCACACAAACCTTTGTAAAATCATTCAGGAGATGCAGAGAGGAGATCCGGCAAAGGGTATGGGGAAACCGGAACAGCTTAGATACAACCTGTCAGGATTCTGGTCCCGCCGTCTGACCCGTGGTGATAGAGTAATTTATAAATTTGATGATAAAGCGATTTACATTTTTGCTATTGGAGGTCATTACGATTAACAGGTTAGTAATTATCAATTAAGAATTAAAAAAATCCTAATTCCAGATTCATAATTGAATTTACCTGTGGGTTTATTCGTTACTCCACCCAATCACAAATAAACAAATTGGTCTCCCCCTTCTTCGACTGATTCCGGTTTGATGAAAAAACCAGTTTCATCCCATCGGGACTGAACATGGGAAAGCTGTCGAATCCATCATAAAAAGTTATCTGTTCCAATTGTCCTCCCTCTGCATCTACAGCATAAAGATCAAAATTCCTCCCTCTTGGATTTGAAAGATTGGATGAAAAAATAATTCGTTTATCATCCGGATAAAAGAAAGGCGCAAAGTTTGAGGCACTGTTGTCCGTAATTTGATGTTTGTTTGATCCGTCACTGTCCATAACCCAAATCTGAAGCGCCATGGGACGGATTACGCTCTGTTTTAAAAGATCAATATAGTTTAATTGCTGTTCCTGTGTTTCGGGATAATGTGCCCGCCAGACGATTTTACTCCCGTCATGACTGAAAAATGCACCACCGTCATAACCCAGCCGCTCCGTCAATTGCAATTTGTCACTACCGTCGGGATTCATTGTCCACAATTCGAGGTCGCCGCTGGCAAGGGATGTGAATATAATTCTGCTGCCGTCAAAAGCATACGTAGCTTCCGCATCATATCCCCATTCGCTCGTCAACTGCTGAGGGTTCGTCCCATCCATGGTTGCCCTGAAAATATCATAAGTAGGAAATAATGGCCAAACGTACCCCATGCTGTAATCCGGTTTGTCCGGACATTCACTGCTACCCAAATGGGTAGAAGAATAGATGATTGTACTGTCATTTGGATATTGAAAAAAACTGCACGTGGTGACTCCCATCCCGGTTGAAACCAGTTCAATCTTCCCAGTTTCCAGGTCCATGATATATATCTTGTCACATTCCCCCTCATCATCATGCGCCTGATAAATCGCCCGTTTTCCATCAGCGCTGAAGTATGCCTCCGCATTTTCACCACCAAATGTCAATTGCCTCATATTGTCAAAATGAATTTCACCTTCGTAGATCAATTTGGAACTGTCCGGCTGACCTGATATCAGGAGTGAGAGTAAAATAATAAGTGGGAATCGTGTAAAATTACTGATCATGTGTGTGTACAAATTTCGATGAAATTAAACTTTATTCAAACAAAGATTCAATTTTCCTATTGATCAGGAAAAGATTTTTAGCAAGTTTCAGATGCGCCATTTAAATTTTCGGTGATTAATCATGCAACTCAACCTTATAACATAAGCTCGGGAGGAATCTATGGACCTTATTCATCCAATATTTAAATGGCTGCACATTTTTGCAGGAATTATGTGGATTGGACTGCTATACTTTTTCAATTTTGTGAATGGCCCATTTGCCGGGACTATGGACGGCGATTCCAAAAAGAAGGTGGTACCGGAACTTATGCCAAGAGCCCTTTACTGGTTTCGCTGGGGTGCCGCGTGGACATGGATTACAGGAGTGGTTTTGCTTTACGTGATTTTCTGGCAAGGGAACTTAGGAATGGGATATTCTGCTGGAAATAACATGTTCAGTCAAGGTATAGATGTAACCTATTGGGCTCATATTATGCTTCTTGTCGTGTTCGGTGCAGTATTCATTTATGATTTTCTGTATAAAAGCGGACTGGCAGGCAATATTAGAATCATAACAATCATCAGTTTTATTTTGGTGGGAGCAGTCGTGTACTTCATGAAATTCTACGCAGGGTTTGATTACAGAGCATTTAACATTCATTTAGGTGCAATGTTTGGTACCATGATGGCATTTAATGTCTGGTTCAGAATCTGGCCGGCTCAGCAGAAAATCATAGCAGCCATCAAAAATGGGGAAGCTCCTGATAGCAATCTTGTCGGTTTAGCAGGGTTACGATCAAAACATAATACTTATATGTCCCTACCGTTGATTTGGACCATGATAAACGAACATACTGTACTTTTTGCAGGAGGAAACTTTGGAATCAAAGAATCCACCAACTGGCTGGTGATTATGATTGTAATTGCTCTCGGCTGGCACATTGTGTGGCAGTGCTATAAAAAAGCAGGCAAAGTCAAAGGATTTTAGACCTTATTTACCTTTATTCATTTAACCATTGCAAGCGCCTTGAAATTTAAGGTGCTTTTTTTGTCACCTTTGAAAAAGAAATCAATTACAATAAACAAAAACTTCGAAAAGGTTAAATTGAAGAAACTATTAATTTTTATCAGAATGTTAAATCAATCCCCAAATCAATCCGGCTTTCAGAAATCCTCTCCTCGTTATCATTGTAACATTTTGTTTAAAATTGTAACTAATTTGATTGTAAACTAATCTCAAATACAGTGCCTTTTCCAATTTCTGATGTAAGTACTTTTACATTTCCATCCAAATATTCCTCACATATTCTTTTTGTCAGGCTCAATCCCAATCCCCACCCTCTTTCCTTTGTGGAATACCCAGGGCGAAATATGTTCTTCCAATCCCGTTTATCGATTCCCTGCCCGGAATCACTGATCTTAATGACTACCTTTCCATCAACCTTGTTCAGATTCAGCTTAACAAATCCTTTTTTATGTTGAATTGAATCAAGTGCATTTTTGATGATGTTTTCCACTGCCCATGCCAGAAGCGTTTTTGATGTATTCACCCTTATTTCACCTTCCGCAGACTCTAGTGACAGGTGTATATTTTTCCGCCTTTTTGGTAACCGATGTTCAAAATAAGTCAATGTTTCTGACAACAACTCATTCACTTTCACTTTCTCTTTCTTCGGTAATGATCCCATTTTTGAAAACCTGTCATTAATGACTTCCAAGCGGTTCAAATCATTCTCCATGTCAGTTATCAACCCAGTTGTCTTATCAGGAAATTCCTTAATAGTTTCAATCCAGCCCATGAGGGAAGAAATGGGCGTTCCCAGTTGATGGGCTGTTTCCCGGGACATTCCAAACCAGATATGATTTTTTTCATTTTTACGTATTACCTGAAAACCGGCATATCCCAGAAAAATGAACAAAAACACAGCTCCAATTTCGATGTACGGTAAAAATTGAAGCTGCCTGATTAATTTTGAATCCCCATAATGGATGTGTCCCAATACCACTTTCTCAATTTTACCTCCATCCTTTGGTAGTGTTATTTTAAGTGGAATGGGGTCATTATTTTTATTCATCCGCTCCAGGGTATTTCTGACAGATTCCAAATCACTCTCATCCCTGCTTGTAAGATTCTTCCAGTTCACGGGATTTCCATCCTTATCAGATTGAATCAGAGGGAAAGATACTTTTTGTATGATTTCCCTGAAAATAAAGTCAAGATTCTCGATATCAGGGCTGGTTACGGCATCTGCAATAACCTGAGCATAAAGAGAAATGGTTTCCCTATTTTCCTCCCGTAAAGTTCGAATCAGTGATTGTGTATAAAATAACAGCCCCAATGTGAGAGTAATCCCCATCACAAAGAGGGCTGCTTTAATATTTCCTGCTTGTCTGTATAATTTCAAATGATATCAGGAATATACAGGCGCCTTATCCTTATTTTGTTTTATATAGCATTTGTTGATGAGGTATTCCACGATGGTGTTTACTTCTTCTTCCAATGTCTGTTTACTGGTATTGACAACAATTTCAGCACTTTCCGGCGGTTCATAGGGATCATCAATCCCGGTGAAATTTTTTATCTCCCCCGCTCTCGCCAATTTGTAGAGTCCTTTTACATCCCGTTCCTCGCAAACTTCAAGGGGACATTCCACATAAACTTCGATGAATCTGCCGATTTCGCTCCGGGCATATTGTCTCTCTTCTCGGTAGGGTGAAATAAAAGCACAAACAGCAATTGTACCATGCTTTACAAGCATTTCTGCAACAAAGGTAACGCGTTCAATATTTTTATCCCTGTCTTCTTTTGTGAAGCCAAGGTCTTTAGTTAATTTTTGCCTGACAACATCGCCATCAAGCAGCTGGACTCTGTATCCCATTTCTCTCAGTTTTTCCACCAGAGGAATTGAAATAGTCGTTTTTCCGGCTCCAGAAAGTCCTGTCAACCAGATAGCAACACCCTGTTCATGATTGAATCCCGGTGTCAGCGCAGAATTATTTTTTGTTATCATAATGTCTCCTTAATATTTTCTCTACTTCCGAGCGTGTAAATTCCTCCGGAAGTTCACCTCCTGTGGAAAGAATTTCTCTTACTTTCGACCCGCTGAAAAATACTTTTTCATGATCCATAGCCCTCGATGTTTTGGTCGTTGCCATTGAATTTGTCCGCTTGCAGTAAAATGCATGTTCAAAAAACATGGGTTCAATACCCAATTCATCAACAGTGAAATTATCAAAGATTTTTTGTGCATCATAAGTTCCATAATAATTACCAACACCTGCATGGTCCCTGCCAACAATAAAATGGGTACAACCGTAATTCCTTCTTACAATTGCATGAAACACAGCTTCTCTCGGTCCTGCGTAACGCATGTAGGCGGGGAACACTGACAACCGTGTCCTAGTGTGAGGATAATAGTTGTCCAGTAAAACTTTGTAACATTCCATCCTTACATCAGCTGGAATATCGTCTTTTTTCGTCTGTCCTACCAATGGATGAATTAAAAGTCCATCCACCATTTCCAGCGCACATTTGGTAATATATTCATGGGCTCGATGAATGGGATTACGTGTCTGGAAACCCACAACTTTCTTCCATCCTAATTCTTTAAACAAAGCTCTCAATTGATTGGGGGAATGCCGATATTCGCTGAACACACTATTACCGTTAATTGAATATGCTTCTATTTCACCAGCAACATAATGTGCCCCCTGTGAAAACAGTGAATTAACTCCAGGATGCGCTTCATCGCTTGTCAGATAAACTTTTTCTGCTTCACCCTTTTTATCATACGAAAATATATCTGAAACAAATATTTTCCCGACACCATCTCCATTTTCATTACTCAACAATACCTCTTCAGACTTTCCTATTACCTGTTTCTGATCCTTATCGATAGGCAGAGTAATGGGTATTGACCAAACGGGACCATCTGATAACCGCATGTCATTTAAAACCGACCGGTAATCTTCACTTCCCATAAATCCTTTTAAAGGATGAAAAGCACTATTTCCCAGCATTTCGAAATCGGCAAGACTTTTGCGGGTTAATTTGACTATCGGCAGAGTATCTCTTGATTTAACTGCCATATCTGACTTTAACTTTAAAGTTAGAGTTTCTTTTAGGTTTGTCATTAATTTTTCTGGTTAACTCTTTCTTAGGTTAATAATCCGAGGCAAAAGTTAAATAATATCTACAAACAACAAGAACTAATATTTCAGATTGATTTGCCAAACCGTTTTGATGTTAATGACCCAACTTTTCCAACGATCTTGCGCCTGTAAATATATACAATTGAAGTAATTACAAGAAAAAATGAAGCACGTGAAATAATTCGAATCATATTGTAACGTTTGTCATCATAATGGAATCTGACTTTGTGCTCACCTGCCGGCACGTACACTGAGCGTAAGACATGGTTTGTTTGATATATTTTGGCGGGTTGTCCATCCACTTCAGCCATCCATCCCGGTGCATAGTACATTTCCGACAGAACAAGTAGTCCCTCGTTGGAGTTATTCGATTTCAATATAATTTCATTTTCTGAGAACTCTTCTTCAACTGCATTTCCGCCCTCGGAAAAAGTCATCTCCGGACCATCATAATTAACTACAATTGCCTCCTTGCCGGGATCAAACAATTGTTCTAATGTCTTTACTAGTGACTCCTTTTGTGTTTCAACAGAAGTAACATTGCCCACAAACCACGCTTTTGGCAGAACATTCAAATTTCGGTAAATCTTTTGATTCCCTGAAAACGCTAGCTCAAATCCCGGAAGCTTTATATCCCGTTTCGTTAAAAGATATTTCACATTCAGCATATTAAGAACAGGGATATTGTTCAACCCTCCTGCGTCCATGAGATCCTGATAAGTTCGCAATTTCACCGGTCGGTATCCTCCTATGCTGCTGATACCGAAATATCCATACCAATTGGTGCCAAAATCATCCACAGGGTAGATGCGAAACAGCTCATTATCCTTTGATAAAAATCCGGTGACTTCTTTCGGTCGAAACTGTCTTTTAATGTTGACAGGGGTTTTTAAATGAAGGAATTCATTGTCAATAATCCAAAATTCGATCAATGACAATACAATGACAATACAACTCAACATCACAGAGGGTAATTTTTTATTCCATGCCATAATGATTGAAATACCACAAGCAGCTGTAAGAAACATGGCCAAGAGTAATCCCTTCTGGAACAGGTCTATTCGGACGGTTTTTAATTGATTCATTATCTGGGGTCCGAAATTTGTCATATCCCCTGATTTCATGAATGATGCCATGCTTGATCCAAACAACAAAAAAAGGAGCGTTACTCCAAGAAAAGATCCAAAAACCAGCAAAGTATATTTTTTTAGTCTTGCCGTACTCCCGGCATCTGGTTCTGAAAGTATATGCAGTATAGAATGCAGGCCGTATGCAGCAAGCATTCCAATAATATAGGGAAGCAACGCATAGATCATTGATGGAACCCGAAATTTTGCGAATAAGGGTGCCCAGTGATAAAGTGGTGAAAACAGAATCGGAATATATTTCCCAAATCCCGCAATGAGGATTAATGCACCTGTTACCCAGAGAAATACCTGGAATTCATCAGGTTTTCTTAGTATTAACCCTAAAATAGCAATCAAAACGGCCAATAGTCCAAGATAATGGGTAGATTGAGTAAAGGGCATATATCCCCAGTATGCTTGTGATTTCAAATCCCGCGTGGGGAAGTTCTGCAAACCGTAAAAATAGGGATAAATAAAAGTTATGGACTCTTTGGGATGCATAGACCAGGCAGTTGCATAATCCCAGTCTGACACTCCCTGTTCCTTTGTGCCATTCTCCTCAAGAACCGATTTCGCACCGCGTGTTGAATGTTCCTGGAATTCATATACCGATACATAGGGATCGAGAACCATGAAAATGGCAATTATTAATCCAGCAATGCTGAATGCAATTGGTTTGGCAGTATTTAATTTAGATTTTGAGGAATTCCACAAATCTCTAATTAAAACCCACAACAGGCGAAATACAACCACAATCCAGGTATAATAGACCACCTGCGGATGATTGGACCACAATTGAATACCAAATGCCAAAGCAAGAACCAGAATTGATTTCCAAGTTCGATTTTCGATGCAATATTCCACAGCCAACAAAACCCACGGCACAAACGCTAATGCAATAATCTTTGCACCATGCCCGGCATTGATCAATCCAAACATATAGGGTGTTACCGCTGAAATCAGTCCTCCAAACAATGCTGGTAATTTTTTGACAGATTTACGTCTTAAAAGAAAATAAATACCGAGACCACTCAATGAAAAAAAGATGGAAAACCTCGCACCCCTGTTAAATAAATGACTTGTGAAAAATCCAATAACAGGCCCATAATAAGTAGAAATATAACTTCCATGAGATGGCATACCGCTGAACAAGTGAGGATACCAATGGGGTACATCTACATTGATCTCTTTGTATGTATCTTTCCATTCGTTGATGGGTAATCTCGCAGTAGTGTCGTTAGAACCGGGTTCACTCCCCGTGAATATCATTTCCCATAAAAAAAGTCCACAGATTAATATGATGATAAGATATAAATAATTTGACCTGTGCATGCCTGTTATCTCCCTATTCTAAATATCCTTACAAATGTATTTGGTTTGTAACTGCTTAAAATTTGCATTATTTCGAAAATATTTTATCCCAAGCCATGGTAAACAATGATCGTACTCCATTTATTTCCCGTGGTCCGAGAAATCCCAGCAGTTTGAGTGAAAATACAAAAACAAACATAAGAATTATATTCAAGACAAATGTGTCAAATGGTAAATATTGAATTCCTTGCTCCGCTAGTAAAAGAAAAATCAATGACCAGCTAATTACTCCCAATATAGGTTTTCCTCCCCAATTTATCGGTTCTTGACGGTGAGAAACAAAATATATTAACAACACCAAAATCATATAACTCAAAATTGTACTAACAGCTGCCCCCCATACTCCCCAATGTTTTATTAACATATAATTCAAACAAATGTTACAGATAATGCCAACAACGGATGCCAATCCTAATCGTAGTGTTTTATCCTTTAATGCAGAACCGGCAATAAAAAAATGCCTATAACCGTTGATCAGATAAGCAGCACCAATAAATGGGATAAATTTTGCCCCGGCCAGATATTCCGGCGTAGCAAAAACCTGAATAAACTCTTCTCTGAATAATGTAATAAAGACCCAAATTCCGGAGACTACAAGTGTATAGTAAAATATAAAATCTCTGTAATATTTTTTTGAATCTTCTTCCAGACCCATCTTGTACATCATGGGTACCCATGCCAGTTGCATAGGTGTTACAAGCAGTATATTGATCAACATTCCAAATTTATATCCGATGGAATAAATCCCTATTTGTTCCAACGATACAAATTGATTAAGAAAAAACCGGTCAGAAGTGGTTAAGAAGGGTACAACAAATGCCAAAGGAATTAGGGGATAACCAAACCGTTGCGCTATTTTAAAAATTGAGACAGAAGGGAATACTGTATATTTATTTAAAACAAACCCAATCGTTGCCAAGGTTGAAATCCCAAATACAATCATCCGTGCATAAACAATGCCCTCAACCCCATGTTCACGAATTACAATAAAATAGATTGACAACATCAGAACGCCAACAAATTGTGTCAGAGAAAGTACAATAAACCTTTGAGGATGTTGATGAAATCGCCATAGTGTCAACAAAAACCTGCCCTGTACTGTAAAAAATGCATTAATAACAATCAAGGGTGCAAGGTAATGATACTGTGCAGGAAAACCAATCCAGCTAACAAGTGTGTTACTAATCCATATAAAACCACCGGCAATCATCATATCAACAAATAACCGCCCCCAGAAAATTGAAGAAATAATCTCTGATTGCTGTCCACGTGTTTTATCAGGGAGAAACCGCAGAAGCGCGTTAGCCATTCCCAGCATTAAAATGCTAACCAACAGCACATCCACCATTTCGATTATTGCAACGAATCCTACCTCTTTGAGAGATAAGTACCGGGTAATAATGGGTATTAGTAATATCGCAACAAATTTATTGGCGAAATTACCAATTCCGTAAATCAGGGATTGTTTGGTAATTGTTTGGATTGGTTTTCGAATTGGCATAGGTTATTGGTTTGAAGGTAATAAAACTGAATGAATTTCGCTCTTGATAATTAGTAAGGTAATATCAAGCCTATAGTTACTTCAGAGATGGTTGCCGTCCCAATTGCTTTTTTATGGGACAAATTTCAAAATAATGTTAATTTCATCAAAATCATTTCTTTAATTGGCGATCACAAACTCAATACTAAGTCAACCCATTTTCATTGCTGGTACACCACGCAGCGGCACCACGTGGGTAGCGAATGTCCTTGAACAGGCACGAAATACACGGTTGATTAAAGAACCGGATAATGAAAAATACAGTTTTTTGGCTTTATGGTGGAAAAATAACCATCATCGATTCCCATTTTCTGAAATAAACAATGAGAATCCTGGATTTGCCAAATTTTACGCAGAAATATTCAAGGGAAATTATTTACCCAATCGAACGGTACTTAACAACACGCTTTTATTTCTTTTCGGATTTACAAAGGCAAAAACTGAAAAATTGATCCAAGAAAAGGAAGCCAAACTAATGTTAGGTTCCCATCACTACTCTGTGTCTCGATCATTCATTTATATCAACAGGTTATTAAATCTTTTTTCTCTGCAGAGATGGAAATATTATGATCGTCTTGTAGTAAAATCCGTACATTCTTGCCTCTTACTGCCTCTAATATCTGAATTATACAAACCTAAGATGTTATTAATTTTCCGTCATCCGGCGAATGTAGTTGCGAGCAATCTAAAATTAGGACTTCACGACGGAAACCGGAAACTTTATATGCGCCCGGAGATCATAAACAGTTATTTACACCCATTCCTTGAAAAAATTAATGAATTGAACGATCCGCTAGAATTTCAAGGTTTGCAGGTAGGAATCTTTTACTACATCTGGGAAAAATGGCTGCAAATGAACCCATCTTGGATAACCATAAATCATGAAGAGTTGTGCATAAATCCAGTGGAATCCTTCAAGTTGCTCTATGAGAAACTTAATCTGCCGTGGTCTGTGAAAGTCGAAGAATACATTACGAATCAAAATAAAGAAGGTGAAGGATTTACAACCCAGCGATTAGCTGAGAATGAAATCAACAAATGGAAAACTACCTTGAAAAAAGACCAAATTGAAAAAATTCGGCAAGGGTATTATACCTTTCCCTTGGCGCATTACAATGATTTCTAAAAATAAAATAACCAGAATCTTTATTGTTGGAACAGCGCGATCAGGAACCACCTTACTGCAATCCATGCTTGCTGTTCATCCTGAAATATTGTCTTTCCCGGAAACACATTTCTTAAGAGGCACAGTACCAAAAACACCCTTGCAGCGGATATTCAAAATTTATAGCCGGAAAGACCAAAGATTTATAAGTAATAAGCTTGAAAAAATGAGAAAACTGGAATATAAAAAACGCATACCAGTTTCAACTCCCTCAACCCTTGAATGGATTCGTGGACTCCTTGCTATTTTAGATCTATTTGCAACCGATAGAAATATGAATATCTGGCTGGAGAAAACACCCATGCATTTATATTTCATACCATTGATTGAAAAGATAGACCCGGAAACCAAGTTTATCCACATGATCCGGCAAGGTGAAAATGTAGTTGCTTCACTGCATGAAGCCAGCCAGAAACACCCGAAATATTTTGATGGTATAAAATCCGTTAACCAGTGTATTCGGCGTTGGCGGAAAGATATCCGCATATCAAAAAACTATATTGGGAAAGACAATCATCACTTTGTCTTTTACAAACAATTGATTAATCATCCTGAGGAAACTTTGAAGAAAACTGTGTCTTTTATTAATGTAGACTATAAATCTGAAATGCTGTCTTTTAGGGAAATAACTGGAGAATTGAAATTTCCTGAAGAAGAATGGAAAAAATCCGGAAGTAATGAATTACGTGAATCAAACAAATTTGAAAACCATTTTTCGAAAGAAGAACAAAAATATATCTTATCTAAGGTTAAGGATTTTGATCTATCTGAATTATTTGCAAATTAATCCTGAGGTAGATTTTTTATTCTACCAATTAAATTATTGTACTTTTCTTCCCACTCAACCTTTTTGGAAGTACAAAGTTGACCCATCATCTCCTTCCTTCGTGGGAGTTCCTGTCTCATTTTTTGAATAGCATTTTTGATTTCATCACTCTTATTCCCAGTAAAAATGACTGCTTCATCAAAATATTGATGTAAGGTTTGAGTATCTGAAACTATGAGTGGCTTGGAAAGGGATAAAGCTTCATATCCACCGGAAAGCAATGTCTTTTCCCGGGTTGTTAAGACAATCACGAAATCCGAATTCTGGAGGAGGTGAATATACTCGAGATCATTCAGAAATCCGGTAAACCTGATATGTTCAGATTGGTAGGAAGTAATATCAAATGCTGCCTTTTTTTCATTTCCGGTTACAAAAATTTTCACATCTGATATCGGTTTGATTGCTTTTAAAAATTCTTGCACTGGTTCATCCGGAGAAAACCGGCAAATGAAAGTTCCAGTCAGCTTTTTGTTATTTTCATTCTCCGGTATGCTAAACATTGAAAAATCAGAAATGGGGTCCTCCAGGACGAACAGTCTATCCGATATCCAATCAATATTATCTGACAGGAAATCTTTTGATTCCGGATTATGGGTAATAATCAGAGGACAATTTTCCCATATTCTTTTAGATAGAAGTCTCGAGAGCCCGCTAAAGTGATCCAATAATGCGGCAGAATGCAAATCCGGGATTACAGTACTTTTTCTTAAAAATATTTTCGCTACAAGAGCTGATAGGGTAACAAAGGGATGAGCTTGAAATGTAAAAATATATCTGGGACGAACCAAAAAAAGGCGGAAAATCGTACTGACACTATTAAAGAGTAGATTCAATAAAATAATCGGCTTAGAATTCCCCCACCGGTTATATCGTATAAACTGCGCTCCCAAATGCCGGGCAAGTTGTTCTGATCTTCGGGATACACGGGTCCAGGCGATAAATACTGATCTATCCAATTTATTAAAAGGCATAAATTTTAGATTTTTATTTATAATACCTCTTTGTAAATCCTGACCAGTTGGTTTCTTTTAGAAATATTTTACGAAATAGTGCTGTAATAAATCCCAGTCCATAACCGAATATTTGTACCGGTATCACAATGATTAACAGCAATGCTGCCTCCGCACTTTTATTTTTAAATCCACCATAGAGTGCTAAAATGACGAAAATAGCAATTCCTAGTTCTACTATCGGTATGAATTCCTCCGGTTTAATGAATGCGCCTAAACAGGTAAGAAACGCTAATACAAATCCTACGGAGGGTAGAAAATGGATGGGTTTTAACAAATCTTTATGGATGTTTCCGAGATTAATGCGGGCTACACCCCAATTAAATACTTGACGGAAAAATTGAACAATGGATGTTCTGCGTCGGTGATATACTACCGCATCGTGAATGGTTATCACCTTGGCATCAGACTTAAGGAGCCGATGGCTGAATTCCATATCCTGGCCATGTCTCAAATTTCCGAAACCTCCAATTTTCTGATAAATATTTTTTTTCACACCCATATTGTGCGTTCGGGGATAGAACTTTACCAAAGGTTTCTTACTGTGTCCCCTGATTCCTCCGGTGGTAAAAAATGATGTCATGGAAAAATCTATCGCTTTTTGAAGGGGTGAAAAATCTTCTTTAGCTGCATCGGGTCCACCAAATGCGTCGAATCCGTCATGTTTATAAGTATTGTATATGGTCTCAAGCCATTGACTATCTGCTTCACAATCGGAATCAATGAAAAGCACCAGTTCCCCCCGGCTTATTTCTGCACCGAGATTTCTGGCAGCACCGGGACCTTTATTACTTTGTGAAAGATATCGTAATTCAAAAGGTATTTTGTCTTTAATACTTTTGACCATATCTTCAGTCCCGTCTGCAGACCCATCATCCACAATAATCATTTCAAAAAGGTTGTAAGATAATGTTTGAGATTCGATGGAATTGATTAGACCCGGCAGCTCCTGAACACGATTAAAAGTGGGTGTTACGATACTGAAAATGGGAGCAGGCAAATTAATTTCAAATTGAATTTATTCTTCAATTTCCTGAGATACTTCCGCCGATCTTCTATTTGATTGAGCAATCATCTCCCCTAAAAGTCCCAGTGAAATAAATTGAACCCCCAAGATTAGAAGCATCACGCCAAATACGAGTAGAGCAAAATGTTTGGAAAACGGTTCACCTAAACTATATTTCAGATATAACACCCATACATTCACCAGGACTCCTGCATTCATACTTAATATACCAAATATACCGAATAATCGAAGAGGACGAAGGGTATGCTGGCTCAGAAATAAAACGGTCAATAAATCAAACAGACCATGGAAATACCGTTCTCTCCCGAATTTGGTTTTACCAAATTTTCTTGGCCGGTGATTTACTATTTTTTCTCCCACTTTAAATCCGTTCTTCCCAGCCATCACGGGGATAAATCTATGCATACCACCATAAATATCAAGTGATTTCACCACATTTGTTCTGTACACCTTGAGTCCGCAATTAAAGTCGTGAAGGCGGATTCCAGTAAGCAATTTGGTAGTTAAATTGAAAAATTTGGAAGGCCATCGTTTTGACGCAGGATCATACCGGTTTTTTTTCCAGCCCGAAATCATGTCATATCCTTCATCCAGCATTCCAATCATATCCGGAATTTCAGATGGATCATCCTGAAGATCTGAATCCAAGGTTACCACGACATCTCCCCTGACTCTATTAAATCCTGCCGTCAAAGCAGCAGATTTACCATAATTTTTTTGAAATTTTATCACTTTGTGGGATGAACCATTATTAAATGCTTCTTTCAGATATTCGTATGAACCGTCTGTACTCCCATCATCAACACAGATTATTTCATAATTAAAACTGTCTGAAAGTGAAGATCGAATTTCTTCCAACAATGTCGGAAGTGACTCTTTTTCATTATAGACAGGAATGACAACAGAAACAAAAAGAGTGTTCATTCAACCTCCTGAATTTCTAATTTTTCTAACAATCGTTTGTTGCCGGAATCAAATTCCAGCGCTTTTTGAAAATAATTTAGTGCTCCCTCCAAGTCTTCTTTCTCCATTAATACGTCCCCCATATGCTCCAAAACAACGGCACTGTCACCTTCTATTTCAAGGGATTTTTGAATGTAATTTCCGGCTAAATTGTAATTCTTCATCTTATAATAAATCCACCCCAAAGTGTCATAATAGGCGGCATTTTCTGGATCCACCTCAACTGCCTTTAAAGCCATTTCCAGGGCAAACTGAAGGTCAATTCCCCTTTCAGCTAGCATATAGCTGTAATTGTTTAAAGCTTGGCTGTCACTTTTATCACTTTCAATCAAGGATTGATATATGCTGTCTAATTGATTCCATTCCTCCAATTCATTGTAAACAGTGGCTAATAAATGCTGTGCAGATCTTGAATCCGGTTCAGAATTAATGGCAGATTTGAGACTTTTTTCCGCAAGGGAATAATTCTTTATTTCAGTATAACTGCTCCCCAGAAGATAATTGACAACATAGTTTTCGGGAAATCTTTTTCGTGCATCAAGAAGGACTGAAATTGCTTCTAACGGTTTTTCAAGATGGAGATATGAAATAGCTTGGTTTGTATATCCAGACAATTCATCAGGATATTTATTTATTGATTCAGTTGAGTAAGAAATCAGTTTGTCATATTCTTTGTTTTCCAATGCGAACTCGGAAAGATAGTACAATACAACTGCTGAATTGAAATCATTATTGTACAATTCTTCAAATATAGTTTTTGCTCTTTGTTTATCATCATTCTCCATAAAAAGAATCCCCAGCTTTTCCTTAACCTGGGGATCATCATTTGTAAGCTCACGGAGTTGGTTCAGACCATCAATGGCTTTATTAAAATAATTCAATTTTACAGCAAGCTCTATAAAAATATTCCAACTGTCCAAATCATTCGGTCTTGATTTTACCATAAGTTCGTATGCTTCCAGTGCGAATTGAAAATCATTTCTCTCGAGTGCGATCTTTGCTGCTTTTTCTAAAGCTTTTGTCTCCCGAAAATTTGACTCATAAATATTCCTGTATATCTTTTGGGCGTTCTCTGAATTTCCTCCTCTCAATGCTAATTCGCCAAGGATGTATCGATATTTTACGGTCGCGGGATAAATCTCACTAAGTCTTTGATATATGGTTTCAGCTTTTTCCAACTGACCGTGAATCAGTAATTGATGCCCCAGTAACTCATTCGCCATTCGATCATTGATGTCAATACTGAGAGCTTCCATCAAATGCTTTTCTGCTCGTTCAAATTTTCCCAACCGAATATATGCTTTTGCCAGAGAAGTTAAAATTCCCGTCGAATTTGAATCGTATAACAATGCATCCTGATATTCTAGAATTGCCAAAGGGTAATTCCCATGCAATGTTAAAAGTTCACCATCCAGAAAATGAGACACTGCTTCACTGTTTACTTCTTCGTATTCAATCAATTCCAATGTGTTATCAATAGAATCTGTTTCCTTATCACCCAATTCATCATCCGGGTGTATTTTCGGATGCATTGTGCAGCCAATAAAAAGCGCCAAAATGATGTAATTCAATTTTTTCATGTGGTGAAATTTATTCGTATTGTTATCTTACATCCGAAAAATTAATCTTTTTAGTCGTGATAACCCAAGTAATTTTAAAAAATTTAGTAATTTCATCTTACTGATTAATCAGGAGTTCAAAATGAATAGACGCTTATTGCTATGTATTATTTGCACAATTAGTTCCAATTATACCATTCATGCCAATGAATTTGCACAGAGGCGGGATTATGTCCGGGACCAATTATCCTCAAATTCTGCAATGATGGTATTAACATCAGAAACCTATCCCCGCAACAGCGATGTGGAACATGAATTCCGACCCGACAGTGATTTCTGGTATTTATCGGGGTATCCGGAACCTGAAGGTGTACTATTAATAATCAATGATGAATTGTCGTTGAGTCATCAACTATCATTTGATAAAGAAGCCATATTTGTTAGACCACGGAATCCAAAAGCGGAAGTCTGGACGGGAAGAAGGATGGGGATAAAAACCGTAAAAAGAGAACTGGGATTTGAATTTGTTTTTGCATCTGATTCATTAAAAAAAATATTTAATTCTGTTCTCCCGTTTATTGATACTCTTTTTATCAATCAACAATATCCCCCTCATAAAAATAAATTTCTGAACCAGCATTATTTTCTCCAAAATATGGATTTGGGTGAAATAGCCATTCAATCAGCAGGAAAAATAATCCACCCATTGCGGCACATAAAATCAAAATCAGAGATGGAATTATTACAGAAAGCGATTGATATTACAGGTAATGGACTTATTCAGGCAATGATGCGAGCCAAACCAACACTAACAGAACAGCAGGTACAGGCAACCATAGAATTTATGTTCAAGGATGAGGGATCTGAACGGCTTGGGTTCCCTTCCATCATTGCTAGCGGACCGAATGCTACCACCCTCCATTACACTGAAAACAGCGCAGAGTTGAACCGGGGAGAATTGCTTCTAATGGATGTTGGCGCTGAATATCAAATGTATACCGCTGATATCACTCGAACAATTCCCATCAGTGGAAAATTTAATCCGATCCAAAAATGGTTATACAATGAAGTTTTGAATGCTCAAAAGACTGCGTTTGATTCCGTAAAGATTGGTAAAACATTAAAAGATTTGCATCGAATTGCAAAAAATTATTTAAAAACAAACGATCTTGACAAATACTTCATTCACGGCCTTGGGCATTGGCTGGGGTTGGACGTACACGATGTGGGCGGTAAAACCGCTTTAATTAAAGTTGGCTCGGTGTTTACAATAGAACCCGGGATCTACATTCAAGAGGATGATACTATAGCTTCAGAAGAAATGAGGGGGATCGGAATAAGGATTGAAGATGATGTTCTTATGACTGAAACCGGACCAGTGTGGTTATCATCTCAAGTTCCGAAAGAAGTAGAAGATATTGAACGAATAATGAGGAGAAGGAGCAGAATATTTAAGCTGCGTTAGAATCAAAGTAAACATCGTTTCCTCCGTCCTTTTTAACTGCGTACATAGTTTCATCTGCTGAAGCAATCAATTCTCGAACAGTTTGACCATCATTGGGGAATTCCGCTGCCCCGGCGCTGATAGTCATTCTTACAGAAATATCATCTTTTCCAAAATTATAGTTTGCCAAATTCTCGATGATTCTTACAGCTGTTTCTTTTACATCTTCCTTCACTGTATTAATTAATACAATTGCAAATTCCTCACCACCATATCTCGCTACAATATCAATATTACGCACACTTTTCTGTAAACATTTTGCTGTCTCAGACAAAACGTAATCGCCGAACAGATGACCATACGAATCATTTATCCTCTTAAATTTGTCTAAATCAAGAATCATCAAGACTAAATTGGTTTTGTAACGATTTGTTCTGCTCAATTCATGTTCAAATCTTTCGAGAAATGCCCTATGGTTCAATAAACCTGTCAACCCGTCAATAGTCGCTGTTTTACGAACGTGATTATAGCTTTCCCACCAACCTAGCAGCGTCCCAATTTTATCTCCGAAAGCTTTAAGTAATTTCAAATCGGTATCATCATACCTTCTTGATGTAAAACTTTCCAATGAAAGCGTGCCAATAACACCATTGTTTGAACTGACAGCAACACCAGCTAGGGACATAAATTGATATTCATTGATATCGCCTTTTTTAAATCTTCCTTCCAAATCTGCTTCTTTTATATAATTTTCGATAAGAATCCCATTCTTATTTTTGATGATTTTGTCATGCACCGTACCATCAAGTGTAAATCTGTCATTTTTTCCATAATCCATATCAAAACCTGCTATTAGCCGAATAATTGCCTCATTTTTATGTTTTGGGTCAATTAAAGTGAGAGTCATTTTATCGAAAGTAAATTTCTGCTCACAAAATGCAACTAAAGACGCCAGCATTTCATCTTCAGAAATCCCAATATCAAGGGAATCGATATGAGTTTCCATTTGGGTAATAAATGAATTATCATTTCTTAAATAGGACAATGTCACAGATTGCAGATAAGTGGTCCTGATTAGTTCAGCGCAGGAAACCATCAAGTGTTTATTATTCTCGTCAAAATCGCCGAATTGTACGGCAGATGCAATAAGCACGCCTTTCACTTCACTGTTGATGATAGTTGGGATCACCAATACCGATATATTGTCAACTGCAACCTCAGTAAGTTCTTTCAGAATGTCATTACCAGATCCGTGAGTTAAAAAATGAAATGAACCCTCTTCAGATATTTTCTTTTCCCAAGATTCACTTATAAAAAGCTTCTCTTTAAACTTTTCATCTTTACCGGAAAATCCCCTTTTATACAAGTGGCGGTTTGTGGCTGAAATTGTGTAATAATAAATATCAAATTGAGGCAATGCAGAAAAAACAAGCTCAAGAATATTCTGGATAAAATATTCCAATTCACTTTCATCCTCATCATGAAAGTATCTGTTAATTTCTGACGAGGTTTTCCCATCTTTTTTATCACCTCTTCCCCATAACCTTTCGCCACTGGAATAAAATAAATACATTTGATAAAATAAAAATGAGATGGATAATAATATTATGACCCTAATTACAGTAAATAACGTGCTATCGGGTCTCGGAAAGACATAAACCACTATCAGCACAATAACCGTCAATATTAAGACGATAATTGATATAACTGATGAAGGGGTTATTCTACTGTCTATTTTCACATAGACAAATTAGAAAAAGGAAAGAGAAAAAAAAAGAGGGGTAATTGAAATCTACACTTACTGATCTTTTACCAATTGGATTTGATTATCAAAATTAGGCCTGCCGATTTTTGATTCCTGATTATTGACGGTGGAGTCTTCTTCTGATTCGTCAGCAAGTAAAATATCAGGATTTTCAGTTTGGATATTTTTGGGTATTTCCATGGGTTGATTTAGGATATCCTGAGTTGTAAGAGCAGGTAAATCAGAAGGCATCCCGGTGTTTGAATCCTGAAAAAGGCTAACACTCAAAACAACAATGGCAATCACAGATGCTGCAGTCAGAAACGCATAAGTGGGTGAATAACCAAAAACTCTATTGCTTGAAATGACCCGTTTCTTATTTACCTCCGGTTTTGAATTAATTTCCTTTAATCTGGATTGCAGTTTATCTTCAAATGAGTTGGAAGTTGAGATTCTCTCTAATCCGCTCATGACAGATATTGAGTGTTTTACTCCCTTAACCGCATTGCTGCATGAAGAACATTTTTCCATATGCTCTTTAAAGAGATTAGTTTTTGATGCTGGAAATTCGTTATCGAGGTATGTTGATATGTTATCTTGAAATTCGTAGCAATTCATCAAATTTGCGACCTCCTGCTTTTGTTAACATGTTCAAGTTCTTGTTGTAGTTGTAATCTTGCACGATTAATCCTTGATTTCACTGTTCCCAAAGGAACATCCAGTATCTTACTGATATCTTCATAGGAAAGTTCCTGAATATCTCTCAGGATGACAGCGGACCTGAAATGCAGTGGAAGTTTCATGATAGCATTCTGAATTTCTTCTTCAGAAAATCGGCCTTCAGTGTACTCGATAACGTTATCATTCGTAGGAATATCATAATCCTTATTTTCTAATCCTATTTGACTTAAATAAGATACTTTACGCCGTTTACGCTTTCTGAGTTCCGTTTTCGCCAAATTTGCAGCAATGGTATAAATCCATGTTGAAAATTTCGCAATTTCACGATAATAGTGCTTGTGGGTGTAAAGTTTGATACAGGTCTCTTGAACAATATCTTCCGCATCCTCCCTATTGCCAAAATAGCGGAAAATAAAATTCATCAATTTGTCTCTGTATCGTTTCACCAATTCCAGATAGGCGTATTCATCCCCATTTTGGAATTTTAAAATAAGTTCCTCATCTGTGTATTTAAATTTATCAGCCATGGGAAGCGGTAGTCCTGTAAAGCAATGGAATCAATATTGAGTTAAAATTTATACTCGCCGATTTCACACTTTTGTCAACAGTTGCAAGATGTTTCAAAACCAGTTCAATTTCCTTTATCTGAAAATTATTTAAATAATTTTTCATTCTGTTTCTATTCATAATACTCAAATTAATAAAAGTATTCGAATTTTGCGATGATTCTCCTGATTTTTTCATTTTCTGAAAAAGAAGTTCCTGCATCAAGTTTGTCATCAGAGAAACTACCCCAACAGAATCCATTCCCTGATATATCAGATTTTTTGCTCTTGTGATTGATGCATTAAAATCTTTATTGCCTACCGCATCCAAAAAATGCCACGGGAAATAATTCCTGTCCCATCCAGAGAATTTCGCCACTGTAGTTTCAGTGACTTTTTCATACTCCTTCAACCCAATTGAGAATTTTTGTATCTCATTTGCCAGATGATATACGGAATCTCCGGCTGTTTCAATCAACATGTCCACTGCTTTGGGAGTCATCTTGATAGAATGTTTTAATGCTATAATTTTTACCCAATCCTTCATTTCATTGGTAAATGGAGAAGATGTATTCACAGTTACAGTATATTTACTGAGTTTATTGATTATCACCGATTTCTGGTCAAATTTATCAATGATTAAAATTAAACAGTTGTTTTGATTCGGGTCTTTGCAGTAAGCTAGCAATTCATTCATTGCTTTCTTCTTTTTGGCAGTAGGGTTTCTGTAAATGATCAATTTCTTCTGCGGAAAAAGCGGTACGGAATAAAGCTCATTTAAAATGAGTTGAAAATCGTCAATGTCTGAAATGTAATGGTATTTTTCAAATTGCCCGTTCTTTGACAAAACGGAGTCCACTTCATCTACAAAATATTTCTGAAGGAAAAAATCATTTCCATTCAGCAGGTAAACCGGTGCGATTTTCCCAGATCGAATTGATGGAATTGCTTCTAATACTTTTTTCATTCTTTTTCAATCATATTTTTTTTGGACTGATCGATCAAGGAAACAGTAATCACGGCTGCAAAAGCGAATACAAAACTTACCAATCTTTCCGTCACAATTGATTGCAGAAAATCAATGTTAGCCCAAATAACCGTTGTAAAAAATCCGGTCAGGAGTCCTGCAATGATTCCATTCCGTGTTGTTTTCTTCCACCACAAGGTGAGAACCAGTGCGGGACCAAAGGCAGAGCCCAATCCGCTCCAGGCATAACTTACCACACTAAAAATATTATTTCCCCGGGTTTCAGACATAACTGCCAATATATAAGCAAAAAGTCCCAGTATTACAATGGTGATTCTGCTTAAGGTGACAAGTTTTTGATTTGTCATTTCCTTACCGAGATACTGATGAATAAAATCTTCTGTGATGGCTGAGGTAGATACAAGAAGCTGTGAATCAGCAGTGGACATCATGGCGGCAACAGCGCCTGAAATAAATAATCCCGCAACAATCGCTGGAAGTAATTCTTTTGCCAGTAACGGCATTGCCTGCTCAACATCAACTTTGGCAAAATATTCCGGTCCAAAATAACTGAGTGCAGCGAGGCCAATGAGAAATGCGCCTGTAATTCCCGGCAATGCCCATAAAATTGCAATCGTCCTGGCTCTCTTGACTTCTGAAACACTCCGAATCGCCATATAGCGAATGACGAGATGCGGCTGACCCAAATACCCCAATCCCCAGCTTAATCCGCCTAAAATGTACGCAACAGCAGCAAATCCTTCTTTGCCGTTTGTGTATGACGTATGATGAGCGCCTGTTTGAACAAGACTCTGACTTAAAGAAATTTGAGAATCCTGCAATTCAATAAATCCTGCGATGGGCAGGATTACCAATGTTCCGATCATTAAAATACCTTGCAGAAGGTCTGTCCATGCTACTGCAAAAAAACCGCCCATGAGCGTGTAGGAAACAATCACAGCCGCGCCTATGGAAATACCTGTCAATGTATCAATATCAAACAATGTTTTCAGCACTTTCCCTGACGCATGAAATTGAGCCGACACGTAAATGGCAAAAAAGAAAGCAATGATTAAAGCCGAAAACAAGCGGATGATGTTTGAATTATCTTCGAATCTCCGGTGCAGATATTCGGGAATTGTCAATGCATTATATTTTTCCGTTTCTTCACGAAGTTTTTCTGCAATTAAAAACCAGGCGGCAATAATGCCAATTGTAATCCCGATAACCGTCCAGACTTCCCCTAATCCCACTGCAATTGCAGCGCCGGGGAGAGCCAATATCAACCATGCCGATTCTCCGGAAGCGCGCTCCGAAAATGCCGTTACCCACGGACCCAATTTCCTCCCTGCAAGAAGATAGTCCTCCTGTGTTTTGTTCAGCTTAAAGGTCCAAATTCCCACAAAGATGAGGAAGATCAAATAGAGTACGAATATGATTCCTGTCATTTCCATATTAAATCCACAATGATATAATTCCTATAATCAGGCAATAGATTCCAAACATATAAAACTTTCCAAACTTAACACTCCGCACGACTAATTTCAAGGCGATGACTCCTACCGTAAAAGCAGTGATAAATGAAGCGCCTAAATTAATCATCATTTCGGTTGGTATCTGTGATTGAATACCGCTGGAAAAAGTTAAAACGACCGACCCGAGTATCGCGGGAATAGCCAGAAAAAATGAAAACCGTGTTGCCTCTCCACCGGCAATTCCCAATAATAAGCAGGTGCCTATAGTCATTCCTGAACGGGAAATTCCCGGTAAAATTGCCACCGCTTGCGAAAAACCAATAATGAGCGCAAATCTTAATCCAATGGTTTGGGACTTATTTTTCGCTAATCTGCCGGTGAGTAAAAAAAGTCCTGTAAATAGTAAACAATACCCCACAATGGATGGTTTGTCGAACAGTGACTCGATGGCATCCTGAAAGAAAAGACCCACAACGACAATTGGCAGTGACCCGATAAATACGTTTTTAATCACCGTGACTGTTTCCGGAGAATTGAGAGATTTAAGGAGGGAGATGATATCTTCCCTGAAAATATAGAGAATACTGAACAATGTGCCAAGGTGGACAGTCACTTCCAGCAAAACTCCGGGGAGTGAAATATCAAAGAGTGCCTGAGTCAGTACCAGATGCCCGGAACTGCTCACGGGGAGAAATTCGGTAAGTCCCTGAACGATACCCAGAAAAAGCGCTTCAAACAGCGTTAAACTTTCCAACCTTTAATCCTCTCGTGTTCTTTCAACCTTAACTGCTTGTCAAACCAATGTTGCGAATGTAAATAATCTGCCAGATTTTTTTCCATCCCGCCTGAATGATGGATAATTTTCCGAATCACAGAATGTGCATATATCATCGGAATAAATTTGACCGGGCGCCACACCTAATTCAGTAATCTGCAATTTAATTGCTTCTTCCATATGGAGAAAAATTCTGCCATTCTGACGATGGTGCGTTTCTGAGGGAAAATGTTGTGATACATCCTCCTTCACTTCATAACAGCACTTTTTGATGGACGGACCAAAATTAATATCCAGCAGATAAGGCGGTATATCAAAATATTGCTCCATCATCATGACTGCTTTTTGAACAATGCCTTTTTCTATTCCCCGCCAGCCGGCGTGAATCAGGCCAATGACTGATGATTCCGAATTATGAATAAAAACCGGCACACAATCGGCGGTAACAATAGAAAGAAACAGATTTGCTTTATCGGTAATCAAACCGTCGCCTTCTCCGGCAAAACCGGATTTATCCACAATAAAAATTTTGTCTGAATGAACCTGTTTTGTAAATGTAACATTATTTAAATCTAATTCCAGTTTTTCGGCGGATACCGTGCGATCGTCATTTACAGGATTCCCTGTGTACGGGGCGGTTTTTATTAATGATCTAATTTTTGTTTTAAACGTTTCTTCCATCTGATTTTTTTTTAATGAAGGGTGTTACGGCGTGGGTGCAGATTCGGAAACAGTATCTTTGAATGCCACGGCTGTTTTTATGATTTGCCACTTATTGTACTGCAGAAGATTGGCGGATATATTCATCCGGGGATACAGGTCTGAAAATGAAAATTGTTTACCCTTTCCGTTGTAGGTTAATTCTCCAGAAAGAGCATTTAGAACCAATTCCCTCTTTGGATTTTCTTTCAGAATTGATCCCAAAAAATGCATAATATCGTATCCCAGCATTTTCATCTGCGCCAATTTATGCTGACCATTATCATGATTCATAGCTTCTGCAGGATCGTCCCCAACAAATATATCAGAAACAAACACGAGTCCGTTTATATTCGGTCCGATTAAGTCATTATTTAGCTCCTCCGGATTGTACCAGTGGTGGTTCCCAAACAGTTGAGTATCAAAATTATAGGACGCAAATTGGGAGGCAACAAGATGCAGATCTCCTTCATGGATTGGCATGAAAATTCCCTCAATAGATGACAGCACCACTTTGCTTGAATCCCTGCTTGTCATTTCTTTTTCAACTTCAACTGTATCGGGGAAAAAATCCGACTCCGAAATCATGAATGTGCTGTCCATGGAATCAAAAAGAATATTGGTAATGTTGGTATCAATATCCGCTTCTGTCATTTCAAAGGCGGTTTTCCGGATGGATTTAAACTGAGTACTCAAATCAAGGGGAATCCCAGTGTACCACTGCACTTCCGTAATCTCCGCGCCGAGTTCATCCGCTCTCTGGATGAATCCATCTGTGATGTCCTGCCCCACTATGTCTGCGGGAGCCACCACCGCCACCGTTTTCAACTGAAGATCGGCAACGGCGTACTGCCCCAATATCTGACCTTGTTTGAACAGGTTCGGGCAGAGCTGAAACACATGATCATTTAAATCATTCAATCCCACAGATTCGGATGTTGGGACGAGGAGCGGAATATTTCCCCGTTTGTTTGCCATGGCAGCTACAGGCGCGTTCTCCGGTTTAAGGGGACCTATTATGGTAACAACATTGGGATTTCTGTTGAGGAGTTCAATACAAGCAGACGTTTTCAGATTATCTCCGCTGTTGTCCACGGCTTCAATGGCAATTTGGATATCCAGATTTCCCTCAATTTCAGAAAGCGCTTTTTGTATGCCTCTTAAAAAAGAAATTCCCTGCCCGGCATCGTAGCCGGTGAGAGGCAGGACAACACCCACAAGGAGTGTTTCGCTTGCCATTTTATAGGACCTGTTTTTCAGCTCTTTGTGGAATGGGTCAAACGCAGGTGGAATAAGTTCCCTGTCAATTCCAAAAAGAGTCATGGCTGCTTCATCTGAATTCCCGGAATTCAGTTGCGATGCCGACAGCATTATTCCCAGAATTGCCCTGTTATGCTGATCGTCAGCCACACTCAGAAGATCGGTAATTTCAGTATGGGTCAAAAAGTGACTGCTGAGGTGAACAAGTTTTTCATCAATACTTGTGGTAAAACTTAGATCAGTAGAAAACTTTCTCGCCTTCAGATAGTATTCCACCGCAAGCCGGTACCGCCCATCGGTGAGGAATATATCCCCGAATGTACTGAGAACATCAATGGCATATCTGCTCTCGGGGAAACTTTTTAGAAATCCTCTTCCCACTTCCTTTGCCTTATCCAACCGGTTGATTCGGACGTAGCATTTCATGGTCATGAGAGAGCTTGCTGTCAGTTGAGAATTTCTCTCAGCGCTTTCATTAGACAACTTCCGGAAAAAGTCCAGGGAGGTGTAATATCTCTTTTTGTTATAGTGCTCGATGCCCTTATTAAATATGCGGATATTCTTTTTTACCGTAGCGGGATATTTTTGTGGTTTGCTTTCCCCCAGCAGCGGACAGTAAACTGCCAGAAGAATCAAAATTATGACTGATTTAAACCGCATTGAAAAACCGTTTTTCATCTTGAAGAAGTTAGTTAAACGCCACGAAGGCACAAAGACACTTTGACTGCCACGGAGGCACCCCACAGGGTCCTTCGGAGAAGACACAAAGGTTTATTTTATTATTTTGTCTCCCATTTGGTAGATTGAAATACAAGGATTAACGATTTTTGATTTTTAAAGATACAAAAATTGATAAATCAACAATCGTAAATCGGTGTTCCTTGTTCAATATTCAATACAATACATTGCTCCCGCTACTCAAGTTCACATTGCTGTAATAAAACATTATTTTTAGTCACACCAAAACACAAAAGTTTATTTTCTTAGTGTCTTAGAGTCTTAGTGGCGAATACAACGATGCTGGGGGAAAGTTCCGGAAATAAAAAAGTTGAGTTGTGTGTGAGTGAGTTGTAGAGGGGTGGGTGTTTAGGGGTCACAATCCTGTGTTCCCCACTCATCAATACAGTCGTAATGATATTCTTCACAGAGTTGGTTGTTATTAAGAAGAATATCACAAGATTCCGGAATATTACAGATACTCTCAGGAAGTGACGTCAATTGATTGGATCTTAAATTCAAAAAAAATTAAGACTACTCAGATTACCAATGTACGTCGTCAAATGATATGGTACAGATTCATCTAAATTTAAAGTGATACTTT